>JAYRFD010000254.1:0-3289 GCA_041908565.1 Polyangia bacterium
GCAGCGCTGCAGCCAGTCGACGACCTGGGCCGTCATGGTTCCCTGTGGCTGCACGCACAGCACGTCCCCTTCAAGCCACAGCCGGCACCCATCGATCACGCACTCGCGTTCCAGCGGCACAGACTGACTGTATGTCGTTTTGCTGTCAGGCGAACATCCGCACGGATCGGCATGTCCCCGTTGCTCCGCCGCTCCGGCCCCCGCCCCTCCTTTTCCCGGGGCGCTAAGTCAGGGTCACGCGCAGGTCGTCCGAGCAATGGCGGGCTGCGCCGCGTCTGCATGCGGCCCCTCAACAAGCGACCGCGACCACCCTCTTGGATGAACACCGGGGGCGTCACCGACCTGGGCAGGCCTACCTGCGCCGGCCCACCTGGCTTGGTCGGCCGCACGACCGCCGGACGCTGCGGCTTGTATTGCGCCAGCCGGCCGTCGATACTGACTACTTATGATCTCTGCTCCACAGGGCTGGTCTATGCGGCTGTCGGTCGACGGGATGGTGCTGTTTCCATCGGGTGGGCCGGCGGTCGGTCACCTGGTGTATCGCGAGCGCCTGCGACCGCTTGGTTCGGTGCGGTCGATCTTCGGGCGAGAGCTGGCCAGCCAGCCAGACATCGACCCGGCGTCGCTGCACCCCCGCCTGCTTCTCACCAGCGAGGGGGAATACGCGGCGGCGGCGACTGTGCGAAGCCGGGACGGGACCCGGCAGCACGATCTGGGCGTGGTGTTGCTGGACGACAGCTATGCCCTTCTGCACGCGGTGACGCGCGATCCGGCCCGCTTTGCCGAGGCCTCGACCGTGCTGGTCGATGTGCTGCTGGCCGATACCCATCAGCTTGGCGTACGTCGACGGCGCTTCCTGTATGACCAGCCGGCAACCTGGCAGGGCCGACCGCGAGGGCTGACCACCGACTACTTCCCGCTGGAGTTTCCGCTGCAGAACCACATGCTGACTGTCCTGCCCGCGCTGCCCCGACTGGGCGGTAGCCGCAGCGGCCCGTACATCGAAGCGCTGCTGGCGCAGCAGCGCGACCGCTTTGCCGTCGAAGGGGTCCACGCACCCAGCCCGATCCGCACCGCAGCGCTGGCCGGCCACGAAGGGGCGTGGACCTGCCGCCGCGAGCCGCGCAGCTACAGCCATCGCGTGGTGGTGCTGGAAGACGATCGCTATCTGTATCCGCTGCTATTGGAAGGGGCTTCGGACCTGACGGCAGCCCGCGAGGTCTTCGTCGCCGTCGTCGAATCGGTGCAGCCGATTCCGGGCCCGCGCGCGCAGGGGGGGGACACGCCGGCCACTCCCACGCTGAGCATGTGGGAGGTCTAGCCATGCACATCCAGTTGCCCATTCCATCCACCTGGCGATCGCAAGAGGTTGGCGGTCGCCGCATCCTGTTCCCAGACGACAGCGACGGGCTGTGCCTGGTCCTGGATCCGCTGGTGGCGCTGCCGCCGCTATACGATGCGGCCTGGCTAACGGCCCTGGTTCATCGCGACGTCCCGCCCGGCACCCGCCTGGCGGTGCGACGCAGCAAGCCGGTCAGCACCCGCCTGGGCTGGCCCAGCACCGTCTTGGACATCCAGCTTGTCGCCCCGGATGCGGACGCGTCTCCTCCCGCTGCGCTGGGATCCCCGGTCGAGGGGGGCCTGCGGCTGGTCGAGCAGCGCATCACGACCTTCTATCGCTTCCTGGAATACGGCGCGCTGGCCGAGATCCGGGCCCGCGATATGGGGCTGCTGATGCGGCTTCGCGACCCGCTGCGAGCACTATTGGCCGAGGCGCGGCCCAGCTGGGAGGGCAGCGACACCTCGCTGGCGCGCCTGCTGGCCGGCGTCACGCGCTAGCACAAGGCAGAACGCGGGTCGACGATCGCGGGTCGGCGATCGCTGGTCGGCGATCGCTGGTCGGCGATCGTTGGTCGACGATCGCTGGTCGGCGGTCGGCGGTCGATCGCCCCCAGAAGGTCCATCGACCGAGCGAAGGCACCTGGACATGCGCGGTCCGGTGCCCGGTGCCTTGCGACCGAAGGGGAACGAAACAGGCTCTAGGCGCCAGACCGCGTGGGCCAGCGCAGCCGTTACTTCGGGCTGGCCAGCGTCGAGGGATCGATCTCGATGTCTTTTTCAGATCCGCCCGAGCAGCGGCAGACCTTCAGCGGACGACCCGCCGCGTCGCGGTTTTCCGACAGACCCAAGCGACCCTTTTCGTAGCCGCGCTCGGCACAGGCGTTCTGGCAGGCCTTGCGGCGGTGGCTATCTCCTCGACCGGCCGCGCCAAAGCAGATCAGCGCCCCCACTGCGATCGCCCCCAGCGCGGCGAAGGACAGCGCCTGCAGCGTGCCACCCAAGCGCCCAGAAAAAAGCTCCCCCAGGACGCCGATCTGACGCGACTTGGCGGCCCCACCGCTGGAAAACAACAGGCTCAACATCAGCAGGACGCCGATTCCAAAAACGGTCGCTCCGACCAAGAGCATCTTGTTCTGCATGGGGATCCTTTTTCCGGGTAAGAGTCTGCGGCAGGGTCAACGAGGCGCTGCGTATCGCGTCGGTCCCCCGCTTCTTCAGCGACACGCGGAACCAACCTTCAGCATCATAAGGCAATCCGTCGCCCGGGTGACGCACTGCATGGCGGCTGTCGATGCGGCTGTCGATCCCAGGTGGCTGCCGCCGGTCCGTTGCGCACCAGCGAGCCGGTCGCCTACCAGTCGGTCATCCAGTCCCAGGCGGCGGATAGGCCGTTACCGACGGACTCGGTCAGGTTGAAGTCTTCCGGAGCCATGGCGTCGGCCAGCCAGCCGATGGGCGTGGCCTTGGCCAGCGTCATCAGTGGGTCCTCGGTCTTGATGTCGAACGACACCGGGCCGATGTCGGCGCCAAAACCGTACTCGCGGCGTCCATCGCCATCCGCGTCTTCCCAGTGCAAGCGGCCCGCGGCCCCCACGCCTTCGCCCAGGCCGAAGCGGCCTTCTTCATCGCGCGATCCGGTGCCGATGTTGCCTGCCGTCACACTGCCCTGGGCAATGTACGCGCTGGCGCCAAACGATGCGCCCTTGTCCGGGTTGATCCAGGAATCGATGCCGGCGCCGAAGGCATCCGCGTCGGCGGAAAAATAGCTGCCCTTGCCGCGCTCGCCGTATCCGCCTTCCAGGTGAGCCGCCTGGATCGACCCGCCGCCGCCGATGGCTCCGTCGTGGTTTAGGCCAATAAACGCATTTCCCTTGCCCAGCGACGATCCGCCGTGCCAGCCGCCCGGCGTGCCCGCGATGCCACTCTGCAGGCCAAAGCCAGCCTGGTA
>JAYRFD010000255.1:0-3524 GCA_041908565.1 Polyangia bacterium
GACCGGCATTACGCTGGCGGGCAGCAACGCGACGGTGAAGCTGGCCTTCTCGGGCCTTTTGCGCGTCGAAGTACAGGTGCCGGTGTTCGGCAAGCTGCCAGCCGAGCTTGAGATCCGCCCGTCGAGCCTGTCGGTTGCCTTGGCCTACGATGCGACGGCTGAGCGCGTCAAGGTCGCCAGCGTCACGGCTGCGATGGATGTGAAGACCAAGAAGTGCGGTGGCTCGGGCTGGTGCAACGGCATCGTCGACAAGCTGCTGAAGGACAACATGAAGAAGATGATCGAGGCGCCGCTGCAGGACGCCTTGGGCAAGGCCTTGGACAAGGCATCGGTGACCGATGCGCTCGGCAAGGGCCTGGTCATCATGTACAACGCCAAGGACAAGAAGCCGACGGCGTGGTCGATGGTGCCAAAGACGCTGTCGCTGTCGGGCGGCGCCTTCAACTTCACCGTCTCGCGGCCGTAGTTCCTAGTCGACGAAGCGGATCCGCGCCACATCGGGGGGATGTGGCGTCGGGAAGTAGCGGGGGCGCAGCGCTTCGGGGCAGGTCAGGCGGGGGAACTTGCCTGGTGCTTGCCGCCTGGCTTCGCGACCCAGCGCCACCAGGAACGCGACCACTTCCAGCCAGGCCAGGTGATAGCCCAGGCAGAAGTGGGCCCCGCCGCCGAACTGCGAGATCTCAATCGGCGATGGAGGCGGGCGGCTCAGCCAGCGATCGGGACGGAACTCGTCCGGCTGCGGATAGGCCGCGGGATCGCGTGCCCACAGCGACGGAGCGACGGCGATTTGCGTGTTGGCTGGGATGCTGCGTCCGGCGTGTTCGATGCTGACCGTGTTGCGGCGGCTGATGAACCAGGCGGGTCCGTACAGGCGCACGCTTTCGCGGAAGATGGCTTCGCACAGCGGGAACTGCTTGGCCTCGGTCGGGCTGCGTGGGACGCCGCTGCCGCGGTTGGCTTCGTCGACCAAGCGCTGCCACAGCGAACGATCCAGACATAGATGCAGCACGGCCCAGGCCGTTGTGGTGGCCGTCGTTTCGTGCCCGGCCAGAAACAGCGTGCGGATGTTGTCCAGAAGCTCGATCTCGTCGAGTGGCTTGCCCGCTTCGTCGCGCGCCTGCAACAGCGCATGCAGCAGGCTGGTGCCACCGGGTTCCTGTCGCGCCTTCTGAAGCAGCACCGAAAGCTGAGCATTTAGCCACTCAATGGCGTTCAAGGCTCGACGGCGTGGCAGACCGGGCAGATCCCAGGGAATGGGGACCAGGCCCAGCATGGCCTCGGCATACTGCGTGCGCCAGGTCGGCAGGTCCTGCGCGCCGACTCCGGCGATGCGCAGGATCAGGTCCAGCGCTAGCTCTTTCATCTCGTCATGGACGGCGATCGGGGCCGCTTGCCCCTCGCGCAGCCAGTGCTCGGCACGCTCGGAAACGACCTGGCGGATCAGCTCTCCCGTCGTGCTTTCGGCCAGGCCGCGCGGTGCGAAGGGTGGGTTTAAGGCGCCGCGGATTCGACGGTGCGGTGCGCCATCCAAGGACAGCAGGCTGCGTCCCAAAAGGTACTCGATCGAGCTGCGTGCTCCGTCGGTCACCAGCCGCGGATCTTTCAGCAGATCGAACGAGCCTTCACCCGCGCAGAACAAGAAGCGATGACCAAAGCCCAGGTGGGCCCAGAACAGCGGCCCGCAGACGCGCCGAGCTTGCCGCAGGGTTCCGACGGCATCGTTGTGCAGCGACAGCAGGTGACCGACCAGCGGTAGCTCGCCGGGCATGACGGGAAAGCTGGCGTACTGGCGAAGCGGGCGGGCCTGGGCTGAAGGCGAAGCCGAGTCGAAGTTCATCCCGTTATTATCGCAGAGCGGGGGCTGTCTGATGCCAGCACGCGCTGTCGATAGTCGCGCGGAGTCTCGCCCGCGAAGGCGACGAAGGCATGGCTGAAGGCGCTTGGCGTTTCGAATCCGACGTCCAGTGCGACGCGGGTGATCGGAACCTGCGGATCGGTCAAGCGATCCAGCGCCGACAGCATGCGCGCCGTGTGCATATAGGAATGCGGACTGATGCCCAGCTCGGCCTGGAAGCGACGGTGCAGCGTGCGTTCCGACATCGCGGCCGCTCGCGCCAGATCGGGCACGGAAAGGGGGCTGCCCAGCTGTTTGCGAATCAGGCGCGTCACGCGCAAAAGCGGTTCGGACTGCGGCACCGGCAGGCGAAACGGCAGGACGCCGTGCTCGCTCCATTCCAAGGCCAGGGCCAGCACCGTCTGAAAATAGGTCCGCAGCAGCGAATCCTGCGGGTCGTGCTGATGCGAGAAGCGGACGGCGTACAGGAACAGCTCTTTGGCCAGCGGTCCGACGGTAAAGACGCGACAGTCCCAGCTGGGCAAGGGCCCGAAATCGGGCGAGATGTACAGCGTCCGCAGCGCTACCTTGCGATCCGCCACCACCTGATGCCGCGTATTCGCCGTCAGAAACGCCGCACGCTGCGGCGGCAAAAGCCAGCTTCCTCCGTCGACTTCCAGGTGCAGCACACCGTGCACTGCATACAGGACTTGGTGCAGGCGGTGCGCGTGCCAGTCCGACTGAAACGGCGCCAGATCGTCGGCCAGCCCAAACGCCGGAGCGCGAGCCCGATCAATATCAATGTTCGACACGCCCGCCACTATACGGCGCCGCCCCCCAGCCCCGCGCGACAGAGGCGGATGTTCTTGGTTGTGATGATTAATAAGTGTGGCGAAGATTGATAATTATGAAGGAAGTGCGCGAATGAGCTAAATGCCAAGTAATGGCCATTGTATTGTTGGATAGTTCGGTCTAACGCGCTGCTCCGACGGGCTGCTTGGCTTCGTTTAAGAAGGCCAGCAGGGCGCGGTTGACGGTGTCGGGGCGTTCTTGCTGCACCCAGTGGCCGGCGTCATGGACGTATTCGATGCGCAGGTTTTCCACCAAGGGATGCAGGTTGTAGGTCAGCTCTTTGCCCAGCGCGACGTCGCGTTCGCCCCAGATCAGCAGAACCGGCAGGCGGGCCGGAATCGGCGACAGCCGCTTTAGTTCGGCGAACGGATTCTGGCGCAGGATGCCGCGGTAATAGCTGATGGCGCTGGTCAGTGCACCGGGCTGCGCCATGGCTTCGATGAAGCGATCCAGGTCCAGATCGGAAAAGGTGCCAGGCGCTGCGCTGCGCCCCAGCATGCGCCGCAGTCCCGCGAAGCGGTTTTTCGATAGGACATGCTCGGGCAGCGACGGGATTTGGAAGAAAAGCATGTACCAGCTACGGCGAAGCTGGGCCAGGCTCATGCCGCGCAGAAAGGATGTCGGGTGCGGCGCGTTCATCACCACCAAGCGACGGACCACGTGGCGGTGTTCCGCCGATGCGGCGACCGACCAGGCAATCGCTCCGCCCCAGTCGTGCCCGATCAGATCGACGGACGTGTAGCCAAGCGCCCCGACCAGCGCGACGACGTCGCCAAGGAGCTCTTGCATGTAGTAGCTGCGAACGCCCGCCGGCTTGTCGCTGAGGTTGTAGCCGCGC
>JAYRFD010000256.1:0-4471 GCA_041908565.1 Polyangia bacterium
ACTGCCGAAAGAGGGCACCGCTCGACGGCACTATGTCGCCTTGGGCTGCGTCACCGGCCTTCTGTCGGCGATCTTTCTTTTGTACGTGGCATCGGTGGGCGGCGACTTCATGGGCCTGTATCGCTTCGTGCTGCCGATCGTTCCGCTGAACACGGTGTGCGCGGCCCTGGGCTTGTATTACCTTTTGCGGTCGTCGTCAGCGACGAAGGGGGCGGTCGCGCTGCTTGCCTTATCGGCCCTGCACCTGGCCAACACGGCCTTCATCGATCGCTGGGCCATCACGTTTATCGGCGCCGATCGAGGCATCGATACGCCGGGCTATCTGCGTCACTACGCCGCCGATCGCGCGGCCATCGGCAAGTGGCTGGGACAGCACGCGCAGCCCGATGACTACCAAGTCGTCGGAGGCGCCGGTGCCCAGGTCTATTACGCGGGGATTCGCGCGCTGGATAGCTTTGGCCTGTGCGATGCCTACGTCGCGCGCAAGACGCCTCCTTTGTCCAGCCGACCTGGCCACCAGAAGTTTGCGCCGCTGCAGTATGTGCTGTCGCGGCAGCCGCCACCGACGATCCTGACGTACAACGTCTATCGCATCGCAGCAGCCCCGTATCAGCCAGATGCCGGGGAAGCCGCGATGTGGCGAGCCCGCGGCTTCCACTTTGTCAGCGTGCAGATTCCGGGGCTCAGCCAGCCTTGGTACACGTTCCTAAAGCGCATTGATCGCGCGCTGGGGCCGCTACCGCCCGATCCGGAAAGCCTTGGATCGCCGTAGCCCACGAATCAGTACCGACCTTGCAGGATCGCCTTGACGTCTTTGGCGCGCTCGCCGCTTGGCGCTAGCTCCAGATACTTCTTGAAGTGAGATCGCGCCGTGCCGGTGTCGGCCTGGGCCTGAGCGGCCATCGCCAGCGACAGGTGCGCATCGGCGTAGTTGGCATCGATATGCAGCGCCTTACGGGCCAGGCGCAGCGCCGAATCGGCATCGCCTTCGTCCAGGGCCAGATCGGCTTGCAGGGCCAGCACCTCGGCCGACTGCGACTTGATGTGCGAGGCTTCACGAATCGCCTGACGCGTCTTGCTGAACTGCCCGCGGGTCAGCGCCTGCTTGCCCTTGCTGATCGCGGCCGCAAAGCGCGCCTGCGCAGCCGCGTCCGCCGCCGGATCCGATGGGCCTGCCGTCGGGGCTGCCGCGGGGGCGGCTGGGGCGACAGCGACCTCGGGCGTGGCTTGCGCGCTGGGCTCTTTGGCTGGAGCCGTCGCGACCGTTGGAGCGGCTTCGGCGGCGGTGGGTGTTGGCGATGCGGCTGGCGCTGCCGGGGCTTCGGTCGGGCTGGCCGCTGCAGCTGGCGCGGGGGCGGATGACGCAGCACCGGGGACGGCTTGCTGTGGATCGCTGGGGGACGGACTGGGCGCAGGCGGGCTGGACGACGGCACGCTGGGTGGGGTCGGGATCGCTGCAGCGGGGGCCGCAGCCACCGGCGCTTGCGCGGGCGTCTCGGTGGGCTCGCTGATCGCTTGCCACACCCAGTACAGCCCCACGCCCAGTCCGAACAGCCCGGCGCCGATGACGACCGTGCGCACGCGCTGCCACAGCGATGGAGGCGTTGGCTGCAGCAGGGCCGTGTTGCGGCGCGGCGCGCTGTCGCTGGCGGTGCCCTTGGCGGCAGGCTTTTGCAGCTTGCCTTCGGCGTCTAGCTGAAGCTGCACGATCACCGATGGCACCCCAGATACCTCGGGAGAAGAGGGCGGCAGCGGCTCGATCGACGACATCGACAGCGGCTCGATGGCGGACGCGCTGATCACGGCCAGCGCATCTTCTGATGTCCGCGAGCCCACGCCGTCTTCCGACATGCCAGCTCGCACACTACTCATCGCCCCCGACGGGTCCGAATGCGATAGACCGCCGGCCAGGATCTCGGCCGAAAGCTCGGGCAGCGACACCGAAGAAGGCGGCTGCGGCGAGGGTAGGGCAGATCCAGCGGCTCGCCCTGACGCGGCGGCCACGGCATGGGGCGGCACCGAGTGCTCCGCGGCTATCGGCTGCACCGGATGCGGTCGGCTGTGCGCGACCTGCGCGATCTGCGGCACATCGATGGACAGGCTGCCTCGCCCAGTGGTGGGACCCTGCGCGGTCGATGCATAAGGCTGGCCCAAAGCTGGCGTCAGGCGCATGCCGGTTGCGCCAGGCTGCACGACGGGAGCCAGCGGCGAAGGGGTCATCCGTGCCGCGGCGGCAGGCAAGACCGGCGGCGTCATACGCGGGGCCGGCACCGGGCCCAAGGGCGGCGTCATGCGCGGGGTCGGCGGCGGCGTCAGTCGAGGCGACGGCGTCAGTCGCGGGGCCGGTGGCGGTGGGGTCAATGACATGCGACGCGGGGGTTCTGCGACGCTGCGTGGCACCAGCAGCTTTTCGGTCAGAAGCTGCGCCACGCCACGCAGTCGACCCAGCGTGTCCAGCGGCAGCTCTTCGTCTAGCTCGACGACATCGCGGATCGTGCGCTGGCCGTTGAAGCTGGCCAGCACGTCTTCCACTTCCGCTGACAGCGCCGCGTTGTGCGTGGGGGCCACCGTCGACAGCACCGACCCTGCCAACCCAGCCGGCACCAGCACCGATTCCAGCGAGGGCAGGCGTCCGGTCAAGCGGTTCCATTCATCGACCCACTTGGCGGCTTCCAAGATCAGCGCGCTTGACGAGATCGGGATGCGATCGGGGCGCAGCACGGCCAGCTGATCGACGCGGTATTCGCCTTCGTTCCAGGTCAGGATTCGCTGCAGCGCATCTTCGCCGCGCAGACGACCGACCTCGGCATCGATCAGCTTGCCCTCCGCGAAGTACAGCACGCCGCGCGCGCCGCGACTGCTGCGGCAGTGGACCAGGCCGGATCGCCGTCCCAGCTCCATCGACTGCAGCAGGTCCAGGATGCTGATCGCCGACAGAGCGCCGAAGAAGCGCTGGCCGCGCTCGCCACTGCCCAGATCGCCGCGCTGCGCGGCTTTTTCCAAGAGCGTCTCGACGCGCCACAGCGCTTCTTTCAGGTGAACCGGGCGTTCCAGAACATCGCCGGCCCCTGATTCGAAGGCCCGCAAGCGGTCGCTGGGTCGGCGCGGATCGACGACAAACAGCAACAGCACGCGATCGCAGCCGGCCATCGCTCGCAGGCGGTTGGCCAGGCCAAAGCCATCGCCATCGGCCAGCTCGGCATCGATGATGGCGACGGCGGGTGGTTCTGCTTCGGCCTGCAGCACCGCGTCATCGCCGCCCAGCGCTGCGTTGACGCGGTAGCCGGCCTGGCGCAGTCCGACTTCCAGCAGGCGCAGCGCCCGTGCGTCACTGTCGACGACCAACACGGTTGGCGGCATCGGCGAGCCGAGCCTGCTTGCCCCCTGGCTTGCCCCTTGGCTTGCCCCCCGTTCGTGACCCTGCGTCTCCATCGGCATGTCTCCTTGCGGACGTCGCGCGCGTCTCGCGGGGGCGCAGTGTACACGAGCCGGTGTATGCGGTCTTCCCCCATACGTGTCGGCCTGCAATTCGGGCGGGCCGACGCCGTGTCGCACGCCCCTCGCTTGCCGGTGCGTTAGCTATTCCAAGCCTTCTTCGCGCAGGTCGTCTTCGTCGGCGCCGTGTAGGTGACCCAGCTCGTGCAGCAGGGTCTTTTTGATCTCGCGAATGAGTTCCGCCTTGGATCGCACGGCACGCAGCAGGTTCTTGCGATACAGCACGATGCTGCGCGGCTCGCTGGGCTCATCGCCCAGGGGCAGCCCGCGGAACAGGCCCAAGATCGTCGGTGACAGCGGCGGTGTCTCGAGCGTCAGATCACGAGGATCGGGCAGATCGGCCAGCTCCAAGCGCACGAGCTTCAGATCGGCGGCTTCGTCAGGCGGCAGGCGCAGGGTCTCGGCGTGCACCAGAGCTTGAAATTCCGTCATCGAGACCGGCAGCGGATCGGGAAACTGCTCGGGCAGGATGGCGTGCGCGGCAGCCAGTTCGCTCTGCGCCGCTTCGGCGGGGCCCAGCTGTTCCAAGACCAGGCCCAGGTGGTAGTGACAGAACGCGGCATGGAGGCTCTTGGGCTGCGAATCGGCGTCGATCAGCGACCGGAACGCGGCCTGGGCTTCGGGCAGTCGCACCAGCTCGAACAGCGCGACGGCACGTTCGTAGCGCGCTTCGGGTAGCTCGCGCAGGCGCAGCGCCGCATCCAGCGCCGGCAGGGCATCGCTGGCCCGGCCTAGATCCAGCAAGGCCTGACCCGACAGCAGCCACAGGCGCGACAGCAGCTCGCGCTGGTCGTCGGACAGGGCGCTTTGGGTGGCAGCCCCCGCTTTCCGTCGAGCAGCGCTGGTCTTGCCCTCTTTGCCCGCTCTGTTCGCTTTGCCTGGGCGATTTGCTGGCTTGGGCAGCAGCAGCGTGCGGCCCCGTTCCGCATACAAAAGGCCGATCTCGCTGTGTTCGCGCGTGGCGGACAGGTGGCTG
>JAYRFD010000257.1:0-6649 GCA_041908565.1 Polyangia bacterium
ATCCTTCGCAGGCGTATCCACCGTCGGGCTATCCACCGCCTTCGTACCCCGCGTATCCGCAGCAGTATCCGACGGCTCCGCAGCAGGCTCCGACGGCTCCGCAGCCGTATCCGGGGTATCCGCCGGCCTATCCGCAAGCGGGCCAGCCAATGCCCCCGGCACCGGCGCCGACCAGCCCGTCGCAGACGGCACCTGCGGCACCTGCGCCCCCGCCGCCTGCGGAAGTCACCAAGCTCACCCTGACCGCTGGCAGCGACGATGCCAAGGCCGCTCTTGTGGCCTGCTTGGATGCCGTCGAAAACTATCGCAGCGAGCAGGCCCGCGCACGCTGTGCTGACGCCTTGACCAAAGACAGCCAGCTGGCCTTGGCCCATGTGCTTTTGGCTGGTGTCGCTCCGACGACCGCTTTGGCCAAGAAGCGAATCAGCGAAGCGAACGAGATCCTGGCCCGCCGTCCCCTGCCGGAGCTTGAGCGCCTGTTTGCCGAGGCACTGTTGGCCCAGCTAGAGGACCGTCGGCCCGCTGCCGTGGCCGCGCTGGATGCCTTGGTCGGCAGCCTGCCGGGGGACAAGCGCGCGTATCACTATCGTGGACTGTGGCGCTATCGCATGGGTCAGCTGGACGGTGCGCAAGCTGACTTCGAAAAGGCGACGCAGATCGACGGCAAGTTCGGTCCGGCGTGGAATGCGCTGGGCCACTTGAACATTCGGCGCGACAAGCTGGATGACGCGCAGAAGGCGTTTGAAAAGTACGTCGAAGCGGCGCCCAAAGAAGCCAATGCCTATGACTCGCTGGCCAGCCTGCAGCTGCGACGGGGCAGCCTGGGTCCCGCGGTCGAAAATGCGCGCAAAGCGCTTGAGCTGGACAGCAAGTTTCTGAAGGCCAACCTGCGGCTGGGCGATGCTCTGCTGTTCCAAGGCAACCCGGTGGCTGCGCGTCGTGCCTATGCTGCCCTGTCCGCATCGACGGACCCGGCGGAGCATCACGAAGCGGCGATGCGCGGTGCTCGCAGCTACCTGTTTGAAGCGGTGGGCGTGCCGGCGACTCGTCTGTTCCAAAGCGCGGAAAAAGAGCTGCAGACCGAGGTCGATTTGGCCAAGAAGCTCGATCGCAAGTCCGATCAGCTGCACGCGCTGATCGAGCTGACTCGCCTGCAGCTTGAGCGCGGCGCGTTGGGCGATGCGGGCCACACGATCCATGCCGCACGCGAGCTGCTTGCGGATGGTTCCGCCAAGCAGGCAGCAGCGGCAAAGTCTCCTGACAAAGCGGCTGACAAGCCAGAAGCAGAGCACGACAAGGCGGCAGAGAAAGCGGCGCCGACGCTGAGCCCCGAAGAACGCCAGCGATATCAGATGGAGCTGTTGGTCCTGCGTGCGCTGCTATTGGGCAGCGTGGGTGAATCCGCGCTGGCTGAAGAACGTGCCGACGAGCTGGAAAAGCTGTGGCGCGGTCCGCTGGGCCAGGCCCGAGCGCGTGAGCTGCGCGGCGACTTGGCCGCCAGAAGTGGCGATCGCGAAGGCGTGGTGAAGCTGCTGGATCCGACGGTCACCAGCGACACCGGCAAGGCCAGCGTGTCCAGTCTGCGACCGCTGTCGCGACTGGCCTTGGCCTTTGCGTTGGGCGGCGGCAAGGTCGGTGAACAGCTGGATACCGCGCGAGCCCGCGCTCTGATGGACGACCTGTCCAAGCGCAACATCAACGACTTGGAAGGGGCACTGACACGCGGTCGTGCGCGCGCCTGGCTGAAGCAGAACCCCAGCGACAAGCCGGCCCAGCCCGACGGCAAGAACGACAACAAGAACGACGGCAAGAACGAAAAGACGGAAGCCAAGGCAGACAAGTCGTCATGAGGTGGCTTGTGCGCGCCGTCCTGTGGTTTTTCGCCTTGCTCGCGTTGTTTGTGGTGGGTTTCAAGGCGCGCTTCGGCGGAGCGCTCGAGACCTTTCCCGATCTGCGCACGCCGCCGGTCCTGTCGACGCAGGATGCCGACCGTCGCTTGGAAGTCGTGGCCAGCCTGCAAGTCGCGCCGGGCAACGTGGCGGTATCGGCGACGGGGCGCGTCTTTTTCACCTTCCATCCCGAAGGGCGCCCCGAAGGCACCAAGCTGGCAGAGCTAGTCGGCGGCCAGCCGGTCGCGTTTCCCAGCGACGCCATGCAAGCGGAAGGGGCAGCCGGGCAGCCGTATTTCGACACTCCGCTGGGGCTGCGCTTCGACGGCAACGATCGACTTTGGGTCATCGATCATGGCTTTCACGGTCTGCGGCAGCCGCGCCTTTTGGCCTTCGACATCCAGACGCGCGCGCTGGTCCATCGCTACGACGTTCCGAAGGACGTCGCGGGCATTGGATCGTTCTTGCAGGACCTGGCGGTTTCGCCCGACGGCAGCGTCGTATACATCGCGGACGCCAGCATCATGGGCGGGCGACCGGCGGTGGTGGTCTACGACGTCGCGCACTCTGTCGCCAGGCGTCGGCTGGAACGACATGAATCGGTCAGCGACCAGCCCTATCTGGTGCGCGCCAAAGGCAAGCCGCTGCGTCTTTTGGGCGGGCTGTTCAATGTGCACGTGGCGATCGACTCGATCGCGGTCGACCGTCGGGGAGAGTGGCTGTACTACGGGCCGATGGCCAAGGATGCGCTGTATCGCGTGCGCACTGCCGACCTGCGCGACGCCAGCGTAAGCGACGTGGATCTGCGTGGGCGTGTCGAGCGCTTCGCCAGCAAGGTGCAGACCGATGGCATCACGATCGACGGTGACGGCAGTGTCTATCTGACCGACGTCGAGCACGGTGGCCTTTCGCGGATCGGCGCCGATCGCAAGCTGCAGACGCTGTTTCAGTCTTCGCGCATCCGCTGGGCTGACGGCTTGTCCTTTGGTCCCGACGGCTACCTGTACATCGCCGACAGCAACTTGGGAGAGCTAATGATGCAGTCGCGCAGCCACATGCGAAGCCAGGCGCCGTACTACATCTTTCGCATCCAGCTGGGTTCGTCGGCGCCCGTCGGTCAGTGAGCCCTGCGCGGCGACCAGATGTTCGGCGCGACCTCTTGGGCGTGGCCTTCGTCGCGTAGCTTGTGCAGGTGGGCCAAAAGGGCCCGCGCTGCCAGCATGCGGTCGACATCTGGCTTGTCGTCGTAGGCCAGCGGCACCAAGTCCAGCAGCGGAGCCGTGCCGCGCTGCAGCGCCGCCATCACCTTTTCTTCGCGCATCGCCCGATGGTGGATGTAGGCCGCAAGCAGCAGGGCTCCACCGGCCACCGATGCGCCATGGGCAGGCCACAGGCGCAGCCCATCGTCTTGCGCCAGGCCCTGCAGCCGCCGCAGCGATTCGATGTACAGGCGCATGTCGCCGCCGTCGGCAGTTTCGATCAGGATGGTGCCGATGGACGCCACCATGTCGCCGACCACCAGGCTGTGGCTTGCACGATCGAGCAGGCACAGATGGCCGGCCGCGTGCCCAGGAGTATGCAGCACCTTTAGACCCTGCGGGCCAAACGGCAGGACGTCGCCTTCGTGCAGCAGGTGATCGATGTGGTGACCCAGCGAGGCCAGGTATCGCGCCGTCGCTGCGTGCGCATAGACCGGCACATCCAACCGCCGCTGCAAGTGCAAAAGCCCCGACACATGGTCGTAGTGATGATGCGAAAGCAGGATGCCGCGAACCCGATGCTTGTCGTCGGCTAGCTCGGAAAGCAGGTCCAGGGCTCGCTGGTTTTCCGCTTCGTCGGGCGTGCCTGGATCCACCAGCAGAAGGTCGCCCGTTCCGATGACGTACAGGTTGGTGTGCTCGGCTGGCGGCAGTGTGGGTGAACGCAGGGGCACGCGGCGCAGCCACGGCGCCTGCGGCAGAACTTCCGGCTGATCAGCGTGAGTGGACGACGACATCCAGCACTTCCACCTGGGGCATCGGCGCTATCGGTCGCCGTGGGCGCGGCCGATGGCTGGGGTTTGTCTGGGGATGTTGAGCAATCTCAACAGATTCGACGACATCGAACAATGGCCTAGACCCTGCGCAAGACAGCGATAAGATAACGAGGAAGAGGGCTTCTTCGTCGCCATGGTCAACGTCACGGCGCGCAAGATTCGAGACCATAGCCGGGACCGCTCGAGCAGCGGCCCCATCGCACTGAATGCCACTGGATCGGCAGCGGCCGGCTTGGGACGCGTGTATCACGGCCTGCTGGTCAGCTATCCCAGCGTCGGGCGCGGCATGGTGATCTTCCGCGATCCAAATGGGCACCGCATGGTGACCACTCCGGTTCGCCGCATCCTGAAAGACCCTGACAACGAGACGCTGTACGTCGAGACCGAAAACAGCGTCTATCGCCTGACCTTCCATCAACGCGAGCCGCTGGCCGCCGCCTGCTGAGCCGCCAGCGATTCCTTCAGCAGCTTCCAAAGCTGCTGGTACAGCGGATCGGCGCTGCCGACATCGCGCAGCACTTCATAGCTGCGACTGCGACTGGCGAGCCCTTCAAACAGGCCCCACATCCAGCGCGCTTCCGGTCGCAGCATGGCGCGCGCTTCTTGGTTGGCCAGGGCCAGCATGCGCGCATTGGTGATCTCGGCCGCCGTGTAGGGATCGAGCAGGTGGTTGATGAAAGCAAACGCCACATCGGCCTGCTGCGTCCGTCCCAGCACGCAGGCGTAGTCGATGTAAAACAGCGTGCCTTCGCGCGGAACCACAAAGCGGACATCGGGATCGCGGTTTCGCAGGTCGAAGATCTCCGTCGACCACGCCAGCGACATGCGGACGCTTTGGCTGGCCAAAGACTGCGCCGGATCATCGACGTAATCCAGCACGCGCGGTAGCTGACGCAAAAGCAGGGCCTTGGCTGCGTCCAGGTCTTCTGGCTTCTTGCTGCTGGGCGAACGACCCAGCATCTTCAGCGCCATGCCGATGGTGGCGCGTGGATCGTCGGGCATGACGACGCGTGGACCTTTTTGAGCAAACAGCGCGCTTAGGTCTGGTTCGCGCGCGACATCGACGCCATCGACTCGTACCCCCAGCCCAAGCATCGTCCACACATAGGGCACGCAGTGTTGCAAGCTGGGATCAAACGGCGGGTTGCGCATGACGGCCGGCACGTGGCCGATGTTGGGCACGCGCTCGCGCATCATCGGTCGTAGCTGGCTGGCCAAGATCAGCTTTTCGACGGCGTAGCTCGACGGGAAGACCACATCGGCTGGCTCGCCTTGCTGCAGGCGATTCAGCATCTCTTCGTTGGTCTGGTACGTCGTAACAACGACCTTGTTGCCCGTCTTGGCTTCGAACGCGCTCAGCGTTTCTGGAACGAAGTAGTCCTTGAAGGAATAGACGTGCAGCGTCTGACCGCTGGGCAAAGGCGGCAGGATGTACTGCTGCGAGGCCGGCTTGCTGCAACCCACGCTGCACAGCACAGCGCAGAAGACCGCAGCCCCCCACGGTGTCCGCCGCGTCCCGGTCTTCGATCGATGGCTGCCCGTTTCGATCACCAATCAGGAGCTTGCCACAGAGGCGAGATCAGTAGGCGCTTGTTTTTGGCGGGCTGGCCGGCGTGTTGCCGCCAGAGCCAGAAGCGCCGCTCGATCGCGCGAGCGGCTTGCGACCTGCCGATCCGCCCGCTGCGCTGGAAGTCGTCGGGGCTGCTGCCCCTTTGTTCGCGCAGCCTGTGCTGATGGCCACCGAAGCCGATGCGCCGATCCGATTGGCACCGGCGCTGCGCATCTTTTCCGCGTCTTCGCAGGTGCGCACGCCACCGGATGCTTTGACGCCCATTTCAGTTCCCACCAGACGCCGCATCAGGGACACATCTTCGACGGTGGCGCCACCCGGACCAAAGCCGGTCGAGGTCTTGACGAAGGCCGCACCTGCGACCTTGGACAACGAGATGGCGATGATCTTTTCTTCCAGCGTCAAGGCGCCGGTTTCCAAGATCACTTTTACGCGGGCTGGGCGCGATGCCTCGACGACTTTGCGGATGTCTTCCTGCACCAAGCCATAGTCGCGAGACTTGAGAGCGCCCTGGTTGATCACCATGTCGATCTCGTCGGCGCCGGCCCGCACGGCTTCGCGCGCTTCAAAGGCTTTGGCGTTGGGTGCCATCGCTCCCAACGGAAAACCGACGACGGCGCAGACCATGACGCCGCTGCCGGCCAGCAGCCGCTTGCACAGCGGCACCCACGACGTGTTCACGCACACTGATGCAAAGCGGTACTTGCGCGCTTCATCACACAACTTGCGCACATCGTCGGCCGTCGCTTCGGCTTTAAGCAGCGTGTGGTCGATCATGGCCGCGATGTCGCTGGGCGCTTCCCCGGTGCCAAGGGCCGATCCAACGCGTCCGGCCCCTTCTGAAAGGACGCTGCGCACCGCGTCGGGGCGACGTACCGAACACATGCCGCAGGACGAACAGTGCTCGGCCGGTCCATCGCAGGGCTGTTCGCGCAAAGGACGTCCGGCCAGCGTGGGCGCCGCCGCGGCAGGCGCAGCAACACGGCCAGGTGACTGCGCAAGCTGCTGCAGCACGCGCTGGCGAATCTCTTCAACAAGTCGGTCCATCTCGGGGGCTGTGGTGGACATCCGCTTCCTCAAAAGTCAGGGCTCGCGACAGCGGGCCGCTGCGGTCAGATTGCGTCGTGGATGGCGAGCACGATCTTGCCCATGTCG
>JAYRFD010000258.1:0-7353 GCA_041908565.1 Polyangia bacterium
TCCAACAGACCGTCCAGCAGAAGCTGACCTTGGCCGGCAGGGCATGCCAGGGCGCCGTAGGGGTCTGGGCTGGGGGCTCGCGTCAATAGTTCCAGCGTCAGGCCATACGTTCCCACGGGGTTTGGCATGACGGGCGTTACCGGCACGGGCACCAGCGGGCGCAGACCGGTGCGCAAAAGCGATTCTGGAATGTCGACGCAGCCGTAGGCAACCAAGCGGCCCTGCGCATCTTCGGCACGGGCGTAGATGCTGTACGGCTTGACTACGAGCACCGTGAACGGCAGGGTCGCGCGTCGCTCGCTGGCGTGGTTGATGCGCGCTGCTGGCAGCGGAGAGGAGGTCGCGGGAAGCTGCGCACAGCTAGTGTCCAGAACCAAGCCGGACCGGACCAAGACCGTGGAGTCGAAGGCAGTTGCATCGACGAAGACGTCCAGGTCGGCGAAGTCAAAGCGCGATACGGCGACATCGACAACCAGGCTGGGGGCCAGCGGAGCGTCGATGATCACGTGAAAGGCGCCCTCGGAAGCTCCAGCGGTCAAAAGCACACTGGCATCCCCGCGATCGTTGGTGATCAGGCGGTCGGCGGATAGCGTCGCCCCGCTGTCGTCTCGATCCAGGTGCACGCTGAGGGTTGCGCCGGGGACAGGCTGTCCGGATCGACGGTAGCGAACGGACAGCGTCGTGCGTTCGGCATAGTGCAGACCCAGGGGTGCTCGCGACAGCAAGGCCAGCGCCGCGGCGGGCTCGCTTGCGCCGTCGTCGCCGTCATCACCGCAGGCCATCGCGAAGACCACCGCGAAGACCAGCGTGAACCGTGCAAGCAGGCGAGCCAACGAGGCCGGGCGCATGGCAGAAGTCCTCTATTCGTCTTCGGCGGGCAGGACGCGTCGCAGCCAGCCGATCTGCAGCGCCAGCACGACACCCGCGATCGCAAGCACGACGGCCAGGCCGCCGAAGAAGCGGCTGTGGCTCCACTGCGACCACAGCGGGCCGATCTGCCCAGTCAGGCGATTGCCGCCCGTCGTCGCCAAGTACCAGACGCCCATCAGCATGCCGACCCAGCGCGGCGGCGACAGCTTGCTGACCAGCGACAATCCGACGGGGGACAGCATCAGCTCAGCCACGGTCAGCACAAAGTAGAACGCAACCAGCCACAGAGGGCTGACGCGTCCGCCGGGGTCCAAGTTGGCGATGCCAGCCAAAAGCGCAAAGGCCAGAGCCGCACAGAACAGCCCGGCCGTTACTTTGTCCGCCGACGTGATCGTCAGACCCAAGCGGCGCAGGCGACGCACGGTCCATGCCAGGGGCAGGGTTAAGAGCAACACGAAGAAGCCCCCCAGCGATGCGAAAGCGCCCGGCGGAATCTCGTGCGCGTCGAAGAATGAACCGGGCAGGACGCGCTGGACGTTGTCGCGAGCAAACAGCGTGACCGAGCTTCCCGTCTGGTAGTAGGCCATCCAAAACGGCACGGCCATCAGGCAGAACAGCAGCAGCGCGGTGACATTGCGCCGCGTCGATTCGCGGGTTGCCGTCGCTGCCGCCCCACTGTCGGCTGCGCGATGCAGCGATGCCGACAAGGGCAGGTGCGTCATGCCCACCGCGAGGATCACAACGGCCAGGCCCAGTGCACCGGCTGCGGTCATAAACGACGGACCCCAGCCAAAGCGATAGCGCAGGGCTTCTCCAGCGACGGGTGCGATCATGGCACCGATATTCACCGCGACATAGAAGATGCCAAATGCTTCATCGCGGCGGCTGTCACCGGGTTCGTACAGGCCCCCGACCAGGGTCGAGATATTCGGCTTAAACAGACCGTTGCCCAGCGTCAGGACGCAGATCGCGGCAAGCAGGGCCGGCTCGGTACCCAGCGACAGAAGCGTATAGCCCGCGCCCAACGTGACGGCGCCCAAAAGCACCCACGTTCTTCGTTCAAGCAGGCGACCGCCCAGCCAGCCGCCGATCAGCGGCGTGAAGTACACCGCTGACAAGTACCAGCCGTACCAGTTGATGGCGCGGTCTTGCGAGAAGCCGTAGTGCTCGTTCAAGTACAGCGTGAACAGAGCCAGCAGCAGATAGCAGCCGAAGCGCTCGCAGGCCTCTGCCGCGGACAGGACATAAAGTCCTGGGGGATGCACGCGGCTCTGGGGTTTGGGCGGGGCCTCACGCTCGGCAGACATAGACAGCGAATCAACGGGGCGGGCGATGGGATGAGCCGCGCTCACGTGCTACCTCCTTAGCGGATGGCTGAGCCGATGGCGACGTCGCGATCCGGCGTCAGCAAGCCGACGATCGCGTCTTCTCCGATAGCCAATATCATGCCTTGGGACAGGATGCCCCCGATCTTGGCCGGCTTCAGATTGGCGACGATCACCACGCGCTTGCCCACCAGATCCTCCGGGCTTGTGAACTGCGCCAGTCCGGCGACCACGTGGCGATGCCCCAGCGGACCGACGTCCAGCTCGACCTTAAGCAGCTTGTCCTTCTTGGGCACACGTTCACACGACACCACGCGAGCCACACGCAGGTCCAGCTTCTTGAATTCATCGAAGCTGATCTCGGCGATAGCCGATGCTGCGGCAGGGGCGGCGGCCGGTGCTGCAGAGGCAGCTGGGTTTGTCGTCGGAGGACTGGTGGCACCCGTTGGGGCAGGGGCGGTCGCGCGTGCTTTCTCTTCAGCGGCCCGACGGGCTGCCCGCCACTTCTCTAGCAGCTCTTTTTGCCGGTCGGGATCGATGCGCGGGAACAGCGTGGCGCCCTTTTGCACCATCTGTCCGTCGGCAAGCTCGCCCCAGGTGGCGGGCCAGCCGCCTTGCTCGGGGTTGGGCATGCCCAGCTGTCGTCGCAGCTCGACGGCGCGTTCGGGCATGAAGGGCTCTAGCATCAGACCCAGCCAGCGCAGAAGTTCCAGCACGTTGTAAAGGATGTAGGCCGCGCCTTCGGGATCGGTCTTGACGCGCGTAAACGGCGCTTGCTGTTCCAGATAGGTGTTGCCCTCGCGCACCAGCGCAAACAGAGCTTCCAGCGCGCGCTGCGGCTGCGGTTCCGCCATTGCTGCTTCGACTTCACCGCGGCGACGCTGCGCCTGTTCGGAAAGACGCAGGCCGCGCGTCTCATCGCTTGCTGACTGGTTCCAGCGACGGGCCTGGCCGGACGAAAAGCGCTCGACCATGGCCAGGGTGCGGTTCAGCAGGTTGCCCAGATCGTTCGCTAGCTCGCTGTTGTAGCGATTGAGCAGCGCGTCGTACGAAAAGTCGCCGTCTTCGCCCAGCGGGATCTCGCGCAGGACAAAGTAACGCACGGCATCGACGCCGATATCGGCGCCCAGCTTGCGCGGCTCGACGACGTTGCCTAGCGACTTGCTCATCTTTTCGCCGTCGACGGTCCACCAGCCATGGGCGACGATCTTGCGCGGCAGGGGCAGGCCCGCCGCCATCAGCATGGCCGGCCAGTACACGGCGTGGAATCGGATGATCTCTTTGCCGATCAGGTGGATGGCCAAGGGACGGTCCGCGGTTCCCCAGAACGCGCGCGTTCGCTCGCTGCCCTGCAGCGCCGAAAAGTAATTGCTGAGCGCGTCGATCCACACGTACACAACGTGCTTGTCGGATCCCGGCACCGGCACGCCCCAGCGGAACGACGTGCGCGACACCGACAGGTCTTTCAGTCCGCCCTCGATGAAGCTGCGGACTTCGTTCATGCGGCGCTTCGGTTCGATGAAGTCCGGCTGCCGGCTGAACAGATCCAGAAGCGGCTGCGCATACTTCGACAGGCGGAAGAAGTACGACTCTTCGCGCACAAGCTCGACGGGGCGCTTGTGATCCGGGCACAGGTTGCCCGGCAAAAGATCCTTTTCCAGATAGAAGCCTTCGCAGGCGACGCAGTACAGGCCTTCGTAGTGGCCGAGGTAAATCTCGTCGCGTTCGACCAGGCGCTTCCACACGTCCTGCACGACCTGTTCGTGGCGAGGCTCCGTGGTGCGGATGAAGTCGTCGTACTGGATGTTCAGGTCGCGCCAGGCTTGCCGGTATTCGTCGGCGATGCGGTCCACCCAGGTCTGCGGCGCGATGCCGGCGGCGGCCGCGGCGCGCTCGATCTTTTCGCCGTGCTCGTCGGTGCCCGTCAGGTAATAGACGCGGTCGCTGCCACGTCGCAGTCGTTCATAGCGAGCAATGGCATCGCCTACGATCGTGGTGTACGCGTGCCCAATATGCGGCACGTCCGAGGCGTAGTAGATGGGCGTGGTCAGGTAGTACAGCGAATCCGTCCGTGCATCCGACATCGGCCGCACGATATACAGTCGGCTCGGCTGCCGTCAACGCCAACGGGTCTGCGCGGTATCGGCGGACATCCACGGCGACCTGGTGTGGACAAAGCGACCCGCCCACGGGGCGTTCCCGCGTATCATCAGGCGACACGATTGGCGATACGCAGGAGAGGGGCAGATCGATATGTGTTGCTTTAGTCGTCCAGTGACGTCGGTGTCATCGACCAGGATCTTCGCGCGGGATGCGGGGGGCGGTCGTCAGCATCTGGTGTACAGCATGAACTACAAAGCGTCCGAGGATCTGGCGATGGTCCTGCCGCTTCCGGTGCCGCCCGGCAGTCGCGAAGACGCCGTGCAGTTCATCGATCTGCACGGGTACGCCGATTTCTTTGACGACCTGCATGCTGGCTTTCCAGAGCCGCGCAGGGGAGGGCTGAACATGGCCCGCAGTCGGTCGGCTCCGGCGCCGGCCAGCGTGCCGCTTGCGGTCGTGCAGGTTGGCAGCTTCGAAGCGTCGTTCGTGCCGAAGGTGCAGGACTTCAGTCGCTTGGACGAACGCTTTCGCATGCCCGATGCCATCTGGAAGAAGCTGCCGGCCTATGCGCAGTTTGGCTTTGCGGTGTTCAAGCTGAAGCGGACCGCGACGTCGGTGCATCCGATGGCCTTTACGTTCCCGCGCAGCGATGCCAGCAAGCTGTTTTTCCCCACGGTGCACATCCACGACGGCGAGATTCACGATCGCGCCCACTTCGACCATCAGCTGTACTGCCAAATCGGCGGCGACCATCACCGGGTCAGCGACTGGCGTGAATCGCCGCAGCCCGCCAAGTCATTCATGAAGGCGGATCAAAGCAAGGGTCTGATCGACGCGGCTGCGCACTGCTATCTGCGCGAGCTTGCCGGGACGCGCAAGAACCAAGACACCTACGTGTGAAGCGCCGCGACCTCGCGCAGCGGCAGGATGCGCCGATCGCGTTGCAGGCTGGTTAGCAGACCGTCCAGCGTCGAGATTCGCTGGGAAAGCGGCGTCCGCAAGTCAGGCTGACGGCTGCGCAGAGGCTCTGGTACGTCGTCTTCATCGGCACCCAGCAGATCCATGCCGTGCAGCTCGAAGTTGAAAAAGGGCTGACGGCGCATGCCCAGCAAGATCAGCGACCGCATGGCTCCGGCTATAAGGGGCGACGGCAAGAGCAGGCTGGTACCGATGGCGGGCAAGCGCAGAAGCGGCGTGACGCCGATGGGGATTTCCAGCACGGGACTGTTGCCGCGACGAAACGGCTGGGCGCTGTCTGGACGGTACGGCTGTGTCGGAGCAGGCAGCGCGCGTGGCGACCCCAAGATCGCACCGGACGGCTGACGCAGAAGCGCCATCTTCGCCAGGATCGCCGCCTTCGCGAAGTAATACGGCGGGCATGGAAAAATCGACGAGTCGTAGCGATAACCAAACGCTTCCAGAACATCCAATAGAGCGGGGCTGATCTCATACCCGGGGCCGCGGAAGCCAACCGGCGCCTGTCCGGTCAGATCGGCAAGCGCTTGATGGCAGTCGCCGATCTCGCGCTCGATGCGGTTGCGTGGCAGGCGGGCCACATCGTACGGGTGATGCTGTGAGTGATTGCCCAGCTCATGCCCTTGGTCGACGGCGCGCTTGAGCAGCGCACGCGCTTCGGGATCGTGCAGATCCTGACCCAC
Organism: Polyangia bacterium; assembly: GCA_041908565.1. GTDB lineage: Bacteria > Myxococcota_A > Polyangia > Palsa-1104 > JAEUJZ01 > JAEUJZ01. The sequence goes on from JAYRFD010000258.1 coordinate 5,957, forward strand.
CACGAAGAACGTGGCGTGGATGCGCTGGCGCGCGAACAGATCCAAGAAGCGGGGCAGGGCGCGTCGCAGAATCACGCCCGCGCGCGCGGCATCTGGCGGTGGCAGCGCGTGAATCTGGTGATAACAGCGCAGTGGATCCAGATCGACCGAGACACTGGCTGTGGCAAGCAGCGAAGAGAGCGACATGACGAGCGCCTATTCTCGGTGAACTTGCTGGGCGGCGCTGGAAAAACGTCCGTCCATTCCGCGCATCTGCCGTCAGGCTTGGCGCTGCTGTCGTCGCTGTTCGCGCAGGGCATCCAAGCGCGGACCCAAGTGCTGTTCAAAGACGCGGTCGCAGCCAATGCACAGGTTCGCGTACGGCAAGCCCCCCGGAGTCTGGGTGTGACATAGATCCAGATAGGCTGCTTCGCTGATACCCAAGGGAAGGCCCATGTGCTGTGGCAGCCCGCGATGGATCGCCTGAAACACGGGGTCCTGTGCCAAGCAATCCAGGATCTCAAGCAGCGGCTCTTCGACCAGATTTCCGATGGGACGGCGGGTCTTCAGGCAGCAGGGAAAGACGTCTCCACCGGGATCGATCGAGACCTCACTGCCGTCGAAGCCGTGGTCCAAGAAGCCGCGTCCTCCCGACCACGCGTTGCAGAAGTTGTCGGCCAGCGTCGCTCGCGAAAGGCCGTTCTGCCAGGCTCGCCCGCGGGGCCAGATCTTGCCGATCCACGAATCCGGCGTCGCGCCGAAGAAGCCATAGGTCGGCCCGTCTTCGGTCAGCCAGGTTCGGCCTTGCGCTGCTTGGTGCCCGCTGGGTCGCAGGCCGTGGCGGTCGAAGATCTGCTGCAGGTGCGTGCGCAGGCGGTCCTGGGCTTCTGCGGTCTGCAGCCCGACGTGAAACGCGTCGAAGCCCGCCACCGAGATCATGTACACGCCACGATCGACCAGCGCAGCGACGATGTCATCGGTCAGCAAGTCGCCGGTGGTCTGGACGATGATGCGGACTCCCTGGCCTTGGTATCGGGCGCGCAGGCGCTCAATCGCCGGCAGGGTCAGGATGTCGCGGAGGGCTGGATGCAGGGCTTCGCCGCCGGCCAAGATGATGCGACCGGGGCGCTCGGGCAGGCTGCCGTCTGGCTGTGGCGTTTGGCGATCGCGATACTGCAGCCGCGTCGGCAGGTGGTCGATGATGCGCGGCATGTCGGCGATGGCGCGCTGGATCTGCGCCTGCAGTTCGGCGCCGTGATAGGGCCGGAAGCGGTCCTCATAACAGTGAACGCAGCGACGGTGACAGACGTAGGAAAGGACGTAGTAAATCGATTCCACGGTCTTGCGCAGGCGCCTTTAGCGGGGCGGCAAAGCGGCGGTTTCGGCGGGCCCTTTGCGACGCGCTTGCCAGCGCAACA
>JAYRFD010000259.1:0-1937 GCA_041908565.1 Polyangia bacterium
CGCTTGTGTACTCGTCGTAGCCCGGATCGGCCACGCCCGCAGTTGTCGTCGCGCCCCCGCTTGGCGCCTGCGGTGCCAAGCCCCCGCCCGCCTGCAGGTACAGCGACCGCGTCTGACTGGTCCGCGGTGGCCAGGCATCAAAGCTGCGCCAGCGGTTGGCTCCCGTCTCGAAGACATAGGCCGCGGGCAGAGCAGCGTCCGGCCCCGCTTTGAGGTGCTGCTTGAAGAAAGCAAGCTCGACGCCGCGATAGGCTTCGCTGGTCTTGAAGCCAAAGTCGCTATCGCCCAGGCCTGCTCCGTCGGTACGCGACCACCCACCATGGATCCACGGACCGATCAGCAGGGTGCTTGGGGTCGCCGGATTCTGCGCCCGCAGCGCCGCGTAGGTCGAAAGTGGGCCGTACAGATCTTCCATGTCGTACCAGCCGCCGACGACTAGCGATGCTGCTCGCACGTTGCGCAGGTGGGGCAGCAGGTTGCGGCTCTGCCAGAAGTCGTCGTAGTTGGGGTGGGCGACGATGTCTTCCCAGAACGGCACCGGGCCGGTGAAGCGCCGCAGCGCCGCCGACAGCGGACCTAGGTCCAAGAAGTAGCGATAGCGGTCGGGCGTGCCGAAATCAAAGGGCTCCCACTTTTCGTCATCGGTCGGCGTCGGTCGCTTCAGGCCAAACACCGAAAAGAACTCGAACGCCATTTCCAGGTTGAAGGCGCCGTGGCGGTGCATGTCATCGCCCACAAACCAATCGGCGATGGGGGCCTGCGGCGAAATTGCCTTCAAGGCTGGGTGCGAATCAATGGCGCCGGCCGAGGCATAGAAGCCTGGATAGGAAATGCCCCACATGCCGACCCGTCCGTTGTTCTCGGGCAGGTGACGCAGCAGCCACTCGATGGTGTCGTAGGTATCGGATGACTCGTCGATGTCCTGGGGCGACCGCTTGCTGTCGATGTGCGGGCGCATGTTGACGAACTGCCCCTCGCTCATGTGCCGCCCACGGACATCTTGGAACACGAAGATGAAGCCCTCGCGTTCGTATTCTTCAAAGGGGCCCAAGCGGTCTTTGTATCGACTGGCGCCGTAGGGAGCCACGGAGTAAGGCGTGCGATTCAATAAAAGGGGGAATCGCTTGTTCTTGCTTGCCTCGACCGGCGTGTATACCGACGTAAACAGCGACACGCCGTCGCGCATCGGGATGCGGAATTCCTGCTTCACATAGCGACTGCGGATCCATTCGGTGCGGGCCGGCGATCGGCCTTCCTTGGCGGCTCGGCCCTCGGCCACCGCCACCTGTGAAGGCAGCGGGGCCAGGCCGGTCGATGGACTCTCGGCTGCGTGCCCGGGCATCAGCCCCCCCAGGCTGATCCCCAGACCGCCCCCCAGACAGGCTGACGCGACGAACAGCCAGCGTCGGTGCTTAGGCTGCAACATGGCCTCGCTGTCGCCGACGGCCGCGGAACAGGGACATCGCCAGCAGGCCCAGCCAGGCCAGGCCCGCGCCGGCTCCGCCCGAAGCGGTGGCACCTGGCGTCATGCTGCAGCCACCGTCTTTGGTGGGCGCTTCGTTGGTGATCTGCGCCGTGGCTGAGTTGTTGTCGCTGCTGGGGTCATACTCAGCGGCCGACACGGTCGCCACGACCGCAAAGCTGGCCACGCCGCGCGGCGGGATGACCGCGGCCGCCACGGCCGGCGACACGCCTTTGTCGACGCGCTGCCGTTCGCACAGCGCCCCGCCCGTGACGGACGAGCACGCCCAGCCATCCCCGCTGAGGTTCTGCATCGTGGCCCCTTCCGGCACATCGAAGCGGATGCGCACCGCGGAAGCGGGCGTGTCACTGCTGTTGCGCACCGACGCCAGGAACGAAACCGGCATCAGGCCACGCGTCGTTGCCGTCGGAGGGACCAGCTGAATCGACAGCTCTGCTTCGACGCGACACTGTCC
>JAYRFD010000260.1:0-1803 GCA_041908565.1 Polyangia bacterium
GCAGCACCGTTTCCAGTTCAATCGCCGCGCGCAGCCGCGCCCGCTGCTGGCCGTCCGGGTGAGCGGCCAGGTACGACTGGTGCTGCTCAACCGCGGCCATCAACTCATCAATATACTTGCCTTCCGCCGCGATGGTTTTGACGATGGGCGGTCGCCACCGCTCGTCCACAGGGGTTGACGGCGCAGCGGCGGCCATCAATACACCGTGATGCAGGGTGCCCTTGGCCGCCGTGCCCAAGTCCAACATGGCGTGCAGCGCATTGATGGTACTCTGTACGCCGTCGCGATCGGCTTTGTTGACGCACAGCACGTCGGCAATTTCCAGAATGCCGGCCTTTAGCGCCTGCACTTCATCGCCGAGTCCAGGCACCGTGACCACGACCTTGGTGTCGGCCTGCGACACGACATCGACTTCGCCCTGACCAACGCCCACCGTTTCGATCAGGATGATGTCGAAGCCGACGGCGTCCAGCACCGCGACCACTTCGCCGGTCGATCGCGACAGGCCGCCCAAGTGACCGCGCGACGCCAGCGATCGAATGAACACCCCCGGATCCAAGGCGTGGCGCTGCATGCGTATGCGGTCACCCAAGATGGCGCCGCCGGAAAACGGACTGGATGGATCGATGGCGACGACGCCAACGCGCAGGCCCTGCTGTCGATAGTGCGCGATCAGGCAGTCGACGACGGTGGACTTGCCGGCCCCCGGGTTGCCGGTGATGCCGATGATGAAGGCGCGTCCCGTCCACGGCCAAAGCTGGCGAAGCACGGCGCGCGCCATCGGCTGACGATCATCCAGGTCGCGGATCAGGCGTGCACACAGGCGCAGATCCCCTTGCCGCACGGCCTGGGCGATATGGGCCGCGCGCTCTCCCCCCACGGTTGCGACAGAAATCATACGATGCTGCGTATCGCAGACCGGCGGTCCCTGTCAATCCGACGACCCGAGCGGACTAGACCTTGGCGGGCTTGTCTGCGGGGCCGTCCAAGAAGCGGCGCATGCAGCGCAGGATAAGCTCGCTGTCAACGGGGCAGGCCAGCGATGCGATGGCGTCCGCTTCCTCCTGCGGCGACAAGCGACCGCGCTCGCGCAGGCGGGGCAGGATGTTGTCGGTCAGATCGGCCAGCGAAAGCTCGGCGTGGCCTTGGACGGCCAGCGCGTAACGGCCCACGGTAAAGATCTCGTGCGGCGATCGCTGCGAGTCCGCAAGTAGCTCTGCCCCCGTCGGCAGATCGCAGACGTGTTCGCCGTGGCTGGTCAGCAGACGAAGGCTTCGTCGGGGGCGGGTCGGTGCACGGTCCGGCAGGAACCAGGCGCGATGAAACGGGTCGTGGAGTGCGATCTCTTCCGTTCCGAAGATGAAGCGGCTGCTGCGATTTTCCGATACGCGTCCGCCCAGCGATCGGCCCAGGACCTGCGCGCCAAAGCAGGCTCCAAGGATCTGCGGCCCGTCGGGAGCCGCCCGGCTGCAGGCCGCAACAAAGCGGAACAGGGCGCCCAGCCAGATCTGCGTCGGATCGTTGACGGAGTGATGACTGCCGGTGATCACATAGCCATCGTAGGCCTCGGGCGACGGCGGAAGCTCGCCGGCCCAGACGCGGAAGATGTCCCAGCGCTCGGACGAACGCGATAAGGGGCGCAGCCAGCGGTCTTCATGGCCGGCCCAGCGTGGATCGTCTTCGCAGTCCAAGATCGCAAACTGTGCGTGTTGGCGCATGGCAACGAATTCGTTCTGATTGGGCTCTACTTGGCGGGGTTGGGCGAGCGCTGCTGCGGGGCGGCGACGAAGGCCAGAAACGTGA
>JAYRFD010000261.1:0-1546 GCA_041908565.1 Polyangia bacterium
ATGGCGCCGGGCGTGGTCTCGCTGCAGTCGGGATACAAGGGCCCCAACTTAAGCCATGTGTCTGCCTGTTCCAGCGGTGCCCATGCCGTCGGAGAAGCCGCGCGCACGATCCAGCGCGGCGATGCCGATGCGATGATCGCTGGTGGCACCGAAGCGACCGTCACGCCGCTGGGTGTCGGGGGCTTCAACGCCATGCGCGCGCTGAGCACGCGCAACGACGAACCCAAGCGAGCCTCGCGCCCCTTTGATCGCGACCGCGATGGCTTCGTCATGGGCGAAGGGGCCGGTGTCCTGCTGCTGGAAGAACGCGAGTCAGCCATGCGTCGCGGCGCCACAATTTATGCCGAGCTGGTTGGGTATGGCCTGTCCGCCGATGCCAACCACATGACATCGCCGCCTGCCGATGGCGAAGGGGCGCAGCGGTGCATGCGCATGGCGCTGCGCGATGCCTATCGTCACGGAATCGCGCCGCAGGACATCGGCTACATCAACGCGCACGGCACATCGACCAAGCAGGGCGATATCGCCGAAACGGTCGCCATCAAGACGGTGTTCGCCGATCACGCGCGCCGGCTGGCGGTCTCGTCGACCAAGTCGATGACCGGCCACCTGCTGGGGGCAGCGGGCGGAGCCGAGGCATCGTTCTGCGTGCTGGCTCTGCGAAATGGCCTGCTGCCGCCGACGATCAACCTGGAAAATCCAGATCCAGAGTGCGACCTGGACTACGTGCCGAACCAGGCGCGCTCTGCGACGCTAAAGGCTGCGCTGTCGAACAGCTTCGGCTTTGGCGGAACGAACGTGTCGCTGATCTTCGCGCAGCCGTAAAAGCGACCCGCTTTGCAGCGCGCTGCCAACGTCAACGACGACGACAAAGCGTAAGACAGCGCAGCGCCGCGTCCGCACGGACGTGGGCACCGACAACGCAGCCCCGAGAAGAAGGCGCTGCCCCGCAGCGACTTTGGCGATGCGCTGTTAGCGACCGCTGTGACAGGCGGCGGGCTCGTTGGCTTGCGTGCAGCCCTCGACGCAGCGGCGCCACGATCCGGGGGCGACGTTGGTCTTAAACAGGCACTGTTCCCAGGTCAGATCGCAGGCGTCGCGTTCCTTCTGCGGCTGAGCCGAGCCACGGGCCGCGATGTGGCACTTGCGGAAGTCGAACAGGCAGCTCGAAAGCTCCAGCGCGCGGCCGCACTGGTGTTCGCAGTCAGCGAAGCGCGCCTGCTGCGACTCGGCCGAGCACTCATTGACTTCGGGCTGGGCCAGCGGCGTGCGGCTGGGCGTCAAGCTGGGGGCCGGCTGTACGACGGCGGGTGGCTCCGTCGGCGGCGGCGTGGTGCGCGGCGGATCGGGGCTCTCGGTCGGCGGATCGGGGTTGCGTTCACGCGGCGGCCGCCGCTGCGGCTTGCGATCGCCCCAGCCGTTGCCATTGCCGTTGCCATTGCCGTTGCCGTTGCTGCTCGTGGTCGATTCACCGGTGTCGCCTTTGCAGCGCTTTTCCAGCGTGTTCAGCACATCCAACGAAATGCCCGGCACCGGAGAGCGGATC
>JAYRFD010000262.1:0-2789 GCA_041908565.1 Polyangia bacterium
CAGCGCGGATCGCGGAAGCTCGACTAAGCTCGCCTTGTAGCCGGCTTGCCGCAGGCGCTTCACCAGGTCTTCGGCTTCGGCTCGCTTGGCGATCGGCGTGCTGCGCAGGGCAAAGTGCGGCAGGTTGCCGCGGCTGCCCGAGCTGGCCCCGTCTCGCGGTCGATCAGCCCCGTCACTGTGTCCCCCAGGTGCGGCCGTCCGCCCAGCAGTCGCCCCCCGATCGCGATCGCGTAGCACGCGGGGGAAGGTCAGCTCCTCTTCGGCGTTGGCCAGCTGATCCAAGACGGCCAGCGGATCGGTCGAGCTCTGAAGCGCAGCGCGCGCCGCGGCCCGCTGTTCGACGCGTCGTCCAACGAAGACGCCCAGCGCAAAGACCAGACAGGCGGCAATGGCGGTGCCGACAAAGACAAAGAACAGCTGGCGTCCGTCCAGCGCGCCAGCCAAGGCGACATCACGGACGGCTTCGCGCGATCGCCCAGCGCTGGCTGGCACCGGCCCGCTGTCGACGGGGGGCGGGGCGGCCTCCACGCTTTGGGGCGATGGCGGCGCCGCCTGCAGCGGGAGCGCCACATGATGCGTCGCCAGCCCCTCTGCCTCGGCTGCCCGAGAACGATCGAGCGCAGCGGAAGTCATCGTATTGCCACTATCACGCCCCCCACCCCTGGGCAATTTTTCAGGCGCCGCAGTGCCCCCAGGCGACCCGCCGCGTCCGCGAGCAGACCAAGCAGGGCAGCCCCCCAGGCATCGCGCAGCATGCGGCATTGGCTTCGCGCAGCATGCGGCATTGGCTTCGCGCCACAGGCGCAGTGCAGTCCCCCAGTTCGAACCGCAGCCCGACGGAAAAAACCCGCCCCGCGCCGGGCTGCAGCCGGGTACTTACTGCGGGTTGGCGGACACCGGCAGCGTCGTGGCCCGACCCGGAGGGCTTGGCTGCGGCGTCGCCGAGATGTACTGCTTGGGCCGATCTTCCGGTGACACCTCGTCGAAGTAGCCGCGGATGATGTCGATGGCAGTCGGCGCTGCGACGTGACCGCCCAGGCCGCCGTGCTCGATTAGGACGGCGACCGCGATCTTGGCGTGGTGCGAGGGGGCATAGCCGACAAACCACGCGTGGTCGTTGCCTGCGTCCCAGCCGGGAGCACTGCCGCGACGGTTCTTGCGCACCTGCGCGGTGCCGCTTTTGCCGGCGATGTCATAGACCGAAAGGCCCGGGCTGTAGGCGCTGGCGGCCGTGCCCTTGCTGTCGGCCAGCACATCGACCAAAGCGCGGCGCATGCGCTCGATCGATTCCGACGACACCGGCAGTACCCCACGCAGGCGCGGCTGGCTCTGTTCGACGATCTCGCCGCTGGGCTTTTCGATGCGCTCGACCAGAAGCGGCTGATACAGCTTGCCGCCGTTGCCCAGCGCCGCATACGCCAAGGCAAGCTGCAGCACGCTGGCCCGCACGGCGCCCTGCCCCAAGGCCGTGTTCAGCGCATAGCCACCGCGGAAGCCGCCGTTCTTTTTGTAGTACTCCAGCGTCGGCATGAAGCCGCTGGCTTCGCCCATGCCCAGGTCCAAGCGCTGGCCGAAGCCAAAGGCGGCAGCCATCTGCGCCATGCGTTCCAGCCCGACCTTTTCCGCCAGGTGATAGAAGTACACGTTGCACGACTGCGCGATGGCTTCGTGCATGTTCACGGGGCCGTGCGACTTCATGCAGCGGAAGACGTGCCGACCCAGCTCGTACCGACCGTGGCAGGGGACGCGGACGTTGGGATCGACCAGGTGTTCTTCCAGCGCCGACAGAGCCGGCACGATCTTGAACGTCGAGCCGGGGTAGTAGCTTTCGCGCAGGGCCTTGTCCAAAAGCGGTCGGAAGGGATCGGTCTCAAGCCGCTGCGCCTCGGCGTGGCTCAGTCGGCCAGACAGCAGGTTTGGATCGGGGCTGGGGTGCGACGCGATGGCCAGCACCTTGCCGGTGTCGACTTCGACCACCGCCGCCGCGGCCGAGTGGTGCCGGGACAGAGCCTTTTCGACGATGCGCTGCAGGTCGGCGTCGATCGACAGCACGACGTGGTGGCCGGGCACGGGCTCTCGCCGCAGGTCCGATGGCAGAAGCTGGGCCAGCTCGCCCAGCTCGCGATCGGTCTTCTTGCGACCGTAGGCGTCGACGACGATCTTTTCATAGCCGGGGATGCCGCGCAGGGTCGGCTCGAACAGGCGTTCGACACCGGAGCGACCGATAGCGTCGCCGGGGCGATAGTTGAAGCTGCGCTTGGCTTCGCTCTGCAGCTCCGCCGGACCGACTTGGTTCAGATACCCCAAGAAGTGCGCGGCCAGCGACCCGTGCGGATAGCTGCGGTGGGTTCGCGCCACCACGTCGATGCCGTGAAGCTCTTGCTTTTCCGATTCCAGAAGCGCCATCTGGTCGCGGCTGATGCCGTCCATGGCCAGCATCATCTGGCTGCGCTCTTTGCCGTGACGACGGGCCGCCATGCGATCCAGCAGGGCTTGATACTGCTCTTGCCCCAGATCCAGGTGACGACGCAGGCGGGCCAAGGCATCGGTCGATGCGAACTGCGGCGTCATGTACACGCTGTAGGTCGGGCTGTTTTCGACCAGCACGCGCCCGCGGCGATCGCGAAGCTGACCGCGGACGGCCGGCCAGTCGCGTTCTTTGATGAAGTTGCTGGTGCTGCGCTGGTAATACGCTTCCCCCTGCACGACCTGCAGATAGACCAGGCGCACCGCCAAGGCGACGAAGCACAGCACGACGACGCCCACGGCCCAGCCAAGCCCTGTCTCGG
>JAYRFD010000263.1:0-1808 GCA_041908565.1 Polyangia bacterium
GGCCTGGCAACGTGCGCGAGCTTCGCAATGTAGTGGAACGCGCCGTGGCCATTCCCGACGAAGATCCGCTGCTGCTGCGCGATGGCGGGCACGCGGCTGCCGAGTGTGGTTCGGTTGGCAGCAGTACCGACCCGGTCCGGGCGTCCTTGGTTGGCGATGCCGGCGATAGCACGGATGCTGGCGATGCCGGCGATGCGCGAAATGTCAAAGACCGCAGAGACGCCAAAGAGCAACGCGACGCGGTGGATATCAACGTGCCGTTCAAGCAGGCCAAGCAGGCGCTGATCGATGGCTTTGAACAGCGCTACATCACGGCGCTGCTGAAGGCTTCGCGCAACAACGTCAGCGAAGCGGCCCGGCGGGCTCAGATCGACCGCATGTACCTGCACAAGCTGATCACGCAGCACCGCCTGAACCAGACCTGACGCGGGCATGCGGGTTGGCGCGCTGCAGGACCCACGCTGCTAGCAATCCCACCGCGCAGGCCACGACCAAAAGACCGACGCGAGCGATAAGCGGAAGCTCGGATCCGGCGAGGGGGCCTTCATCCAAGCCGGCGCGCGCCAGGACGATCACCAGCACGTTGTTGGTGCAGTGCATGGCGATGGCGGCCCACAGGCTGTGGCTCCACAAGCGGGCCAGGCCGAAGCCCAGGCCCAGCAGCGTCGTCGGGAAGAACTTGGGCCGCGACAGGTGGAACACGCCGAACAGCAGGGCGCAGACGAACACGGGCGCAAGCGTCGCCAAGACGCGCTGACCGGACTTTTGCAGCGCGGGCGAAAGCGCCGGGGTAAGCAGCGGCAGAAGGGCTCCGCGAAACAGCACCTCTTCACAGACGGCGGGCACCAGCGCGAAGCACAGCGTGTCTTGCCACAGCGGGCGCAGGCCCGTCAGGGGACGCAGCAGGCGCAGCATGTGCTGACGCTCGGCTTCCGGGACGGGGACCCAGCGTTCCCAGACCGGCTCGATCCAGCTGGCCAGGACATAGAACCAGGCCAGCCCGAACAGCACACCGCCGCACAGGGCCCAGGCGGTGTGCCGCGTGATCGGCAGCACGCGCAGGGCGTGCAGGGCATGACTGCGCCGCGCGCTCGAGAAAATCAGCGCCGGCAGCAGAATCGCCAGGACCTCGGTAAGTGCCGTGCCCAGCGGTCCAGGTCGGTATGCCTGCGACAAGCTGCCGACAACGATCAGCAGAAGCAGCGCCACGGCGAACAGCAACAGGGCCACGCCGGGCTCTCCCGCTGCGCGGCCCGCCGTTGAGCCAAAGGACTTATGGACCCGGCTTGGGTCGCCGCGGACCGCAGAGTCAGACTGTGATTGTGCGTCGGACAAGGGCTGTACGACGCGTTAGGTTACGTGGTACTGTGAGCCGTGAAAACGATTATCGCAGTCCTGCTCCTTGCCCTCGGGACTGTTGCGGTTAGCTGGCCAGGTCGGGCGGCTGCCGAAGAGGCCAGTGCAGAGACCAAGGCCCAAGCAGGCCAAGCCTTCGCGCGCGGGATGAAGCAGTACCAGGCCAAGGAATACGCCAAGGCCATCGTCGAGTTTGAGAGCGGCTACAAGCTGATCCCGCAGCCCGTGTTCCTGTACAACATCGCGCAGGCCCATCGGCTGAGTGGCGATTCCGAAAAAGCCCTGCTGATGTACCGCAAGTACCTGCGCGAGAGTCCAAGTGCTCCCAACCGGGCCGAGGTCGAGGAGCGCATCCGGGCCCTTGAGCAGCAGCTTGGCCCTGCGTATTACTCGACGCTGTATGTGCCGCCCGGCAGCGACAGCATGACCGAGCCAGCGCCGCCGCCGCTTAC
>JAYRFD010000264.1:0-2759 GCA_041908565.1 Polyangia bacterium
CGGTCTGTTCCGCGGGGTTGTGGCTGATGCCGCGCACGCTGGGCGTAAAGATCATGCCGGCTGGGCACACGCCGGCCAGGATGCCTGCGTCGTGGCCGGCTCCGCTGGGCAGGCGGCGCACCGGGGCATGCAGCCGCTTCGCCATCGCTTCGACCAGCGCCACCATGCGCGGATCAAACCCGACCGGGGCAAAGCGAGCCAGGCTTCGTCGCGTGATCTGCACGCCTTCATCCAGCGCCAGCTGATCGACAAACTCGGCAAGGCGCGACTCGGCCTGCTGCAGCTTTGCATCGTCGGTGTGGCGCAGGTCGACGGTCAGCCGAGCCGACGCCGCGATGACGTTGACCAAGCCAGGAAACAGCGCGATCTGTCCCACCGTTCCAACCTGCGGCGGTCCGATGTCACGCACCAGATCACGGACAAAGGTCGCGATGCGCGCAGCCGCATAGCCGGCGTCGTGTCGCAGCGCCATCGGCGTGGTACCGGCGTGATTGGACTGCCCTGTGATCGAGATCTCTTGCCAGCGGATGCCTTGCACGCCGGTGACGGCGCCGATGCGCAGACCTTCGCTTTCCAGCACCGGGCCCGGTTCGATGTGAAGCTCGACATAGGCAAACGGCACTGGGCCGGGACAGGGGGCCGGGCCGACATAGCCGATGCGCGAAAGCTCGTCGCCGACGGTGGCGCCGTCGATGCCGCGGATGGCATGGGCTTGGTCGACGGTCATGCCGCCGACATAGACCAAGCTGCCCAGCATGTCTGGGCTGAAGCGCGCGCCCTCTTCATTGGTGAAGAAGGCGACGCCCACCGGCCGCAGGGTCGCGATGTCTGTGTCGATCAGGGTCTGGATCACTTCCAAGCCAGCCAGCACACCCAAGTTGCCGTCGAAGCGACCGCCGGTCCGCACCGTGTCGATGTGGCTTCCGGCGACGACCGGCTGGTCGATGCGGCCGTTTCGATCGGGGCGAATCGCCAGCACATTGCCGATGGCGTCGATGCGGATGTGCAGACCCAGTCCACGCAGCCACGCGAGGACCTGATCGCGACCGGCGCGATCGGCATCGGTCAGGGCCAGGCGACAGCAGCCCGCTTCGCCCGCGGGACCGCGATAGGCGCCAATCTGGGCCAGCGCATCCAGCCGCGCGATCAGGCGCGCACCGTCGATGCCCAGGTCGTGATCGGGTGATGCTGTGCTCACTTCTGCACCTCGACCCGCACCTCGCCGCCTTGCACTTTGACGTACAGCGTGCCGCCGCGCAGCGGATCGAACAGCCAGCCCGAATCGGCCGCTTCCAGTGCGGTCAGCGACGGCAGCTGGGGCAAGGGCGATCCGTTGACCAGCACGCGACTTGGCTTGCTTGCACCAAAGACCAGCACTTCAAACAGCGCACCGGCTTTGAATTCGCTGCCGGACGTGCTGCGCAGGACAAGGCCGCTGCCCGTCGGCTCTTGCGAAAGCAGGCTGCCGTCGAACAGCGCGATCTGCGAAGCCGGACCCGGCACCACGCGCGGATACAGCACGCCGGGTGTCGTCGCATAGGAGTCAATGCGCGCCGAATCTTTGACCGGCAGCAGCGTGTCGATGCTGGGTCGCAGAAGCGGCACGATGGCGCCTTCGCGCAGGTACAAGGGCAGCACGCCCAGCGGCGCCGCGACGGTGACAGTCTGCGGGCCTTGGTATGCCGTGCCCTGCCACCAGTCGATCCAGCGGCCGGGCGGGAACACCACGCGCTTGTCGCGCGCCCCGTGATCGACGACCGGAGCCACCAGCAGATCGTCGCCGAACAGATAGACGTCGTCGGGGTGCTGGCCTAGCTCGGGATAGGCCAGGCCCAGCGGGCGCTGAATCGGGCGTCCGTCTTGCGCGATGCGATTCGCCAGCGTCCATTCATACGGCCACAGGCGCAGGTGCAGGCGGGCGTAGATGCGATACAGCGACAGCACCTCGGCATCGAAGTCGGTGTCGGGAGGCGTTTCCCACGGCACGTTGTCGCTGCTGGTGCCGACCTGCATCACCGACGAAAGCGCCGTCTGTTCAAACCAGCGCACGAAGGTCTCTTTGTCCGGCGGCGAGTGGCGATAGCCACCGGTATCCGCGCCATAAAACGGATACCCCGACGGTCCCAGCGACAGGCCATAGATCACGGTCGCCGGCAGGCCGCCGATGGCGACGTATTCCTTGCCGCTGCGTTCCTTGCGACGCTCGCCATAGCGCGCCATGTTGGCGTCCATGTCGCCGGGCCAGATCACGCAGCCGTACTTCTGATCGCCATAGGTTCCGACGCGACACAGAAGGAAGCCGCCGTCTTTGGGCAAGGTCTCGGCGAAGACGCGGTGGTAGCCCAGCTTGTACGTGGAATGGGCAGTGCGTTCGTCGCTGCCATCGGCAAAGCGCCAGATGTTGCGTCCGCCGGGCAGGCCGACCTGCACGTCTTCGCCGTAATCCAGCTTGTATCCGACGACGCCGTGGTCGCTGTAGCGCCGCAGGTTCTTCTGCCACCAGGCGAAGGCCGCCGGGTTGCTGAAGTCGATCGGCTCGCCCCACTTGGTGAACAGCAGGCCCGACTGCAGTGGGTAGAAGCCGCCCTGCTTGGCCTCTTGCGACAGCATCGCGGTGCCGGCGTCGCTTTCGTCCATGTACGGCGAGTGCCACAGCGCGAACGCGAAGCCCTGGTCCTGCACCGTTTGGATCATCAAAGCAGGATCCGGAAACGTCCGCGTGTCGTAGTCGAAGGTGCTGATTCCCGTCGAGTACGGGC
>JAYRFD010000265.1:0-4621 GCA_041908565.1 Polyangia bacterium
ATCGTTCCAGAAGATGGCTGAGGCGTCCCCTCTGGCCATGGTCATCTGGGACGAGCTCGGCACCATCTATGAGGCGAACGAGGCTTTCTATCAGCTGCTGGGCATGACTTCGGCCATGCCGTCGGCGTTGAACTACTGGGACCTCACCTCTGCGGTGCAGAAGCAGCTAGAGATCAACCATCTGCTGACGCGCGAGCACGAGCCGTACGAGACCGAGCTTCACGCGAAAAACGGCAAGCTGCGCACGGTGCGCGTCGATGGCTTCACGCTGGAACGCAGCCCGCAGCGCACGCTGTTTGCGGCGGTGATGCGTCCGTTGCGCAAGCGCAGCACCAATGCGGAAGCAGGCAGCGTGGGCAGCAGCAGCGATGACGGTATGGCGCCGCTCTCCGGCGTGCAGACCGATGAACGCGGCGAACGCGAACGCGGCCTGCGCCGACAGAACGAGCTGTTGTTTCGCTTGGCGCGCAGCCCGATCGTGAGCTCAGGCGATTTCGTTGCGGCGGCGCGCGATATCACCGAGGTCGCAGCCCATGGGCTGCAGGTCAGTCGAGCCTCCATTTGGATCTTTGATCAGCACCGCAAGCGCATCGTCTGCCAGATGCTGTACGAGCTGGGGACCGGCAAACACAATGACCAAGCGGTTGGCATGACGCTATTGGCGGGCGACTTTCCGGCGTACTTTCGCGCGCTGGTCGAAGATCGCGCGGTTGTCGCCGATGACGCACGGACACATCCGGCCACGCAGGAATTCCGCGACAGCTACCTGGATCCGCTGGCCATTCGATCGATGCTGGAATCGCCGCTGCGACACAAAGGCGAGCTGGTTGGGGTGCTCTGTCACGAACACTGCGGCGAACAAAGAAGCTGGACGCAGGACGACGTGAGCTTCGCGAGTCACCTGGCCGACTTGGTCGAGCGGGCGATGGAAGCCGTGGATCGCACCGTGATGGAAAGAGCGCTGCATCAGCTCAATCGCGAGCTTGAGCAGCGCATCGACGATCGCGCTCGTCAGCTGGAAGAAGCGACGGAGCTGGTGCTGCGCCTGCAAAAAGAGCGCACCGAAGCGCAGATGGCCGCCGGCTTCGCGCAAGAGATGCAGAACGCCTTGAGCTCTGCGAACACGGTCATCAACAAGGTGCTGGCGCGCGACGGAGAGAACGGATCGGACAACCACGACTCGGCCATGCAGCTGCGTCCTTTGCTGCAAGACATCTATCTGAAGCTACACGATCACTTGGACGAAGCCACCACCGAGCAGTTCGGACTGGCCATGCACCACGCCGATGTACTTGGCGAGGCGTTTACCGCCCTTTTGCGGCCCGTTCAGCAAGCACTGAAGATCACGCGCGAGATCAGCGAGTACTCGCTGATCGGCCGGGCGCGACCCGGTCACGAGATCTGCCTGATGATCCCGCTGATTCAGTCGATTCATGAAGAGCTGCTGCCGCTGATCGAGCAGCATCAGATCCGCGTGATCTTGGATCTGCATGGCCCGCTGCAGCTATACGGCGCCGAGCTGCACTATCGCGCTGCCATTCGCAACCTGCTGGCCAATGCCTGTGACGCCTTGGCCGTGTTGAGCGATGACCGGCAGCGGCGCGTCTTCGTGCGCTACTTGTCCGTTCCTGCGGGTGCGCTGATCAGCGTCGAAGACAACGGAGACGGCATTCCCGACGACGCGCGTCCGCGCTTGTTTGAGCCGTTCTACAGCAGCAAGGGGCGCAGCCACACGGGCCTGGGCTTGCCGATCGTGCGCAAAGTGGCGTCGCTTTACGACGGGCAGATCGACATCGACAGCCGCCTGGGCGAAGGCACGCGGGCTCGCCTGTTGTTGCCGTTGAAGCAGGTGGCTCCGGTTCGCTGACCGCGAAACGAATCCGTCGATTTCTGACAGGACGTGCGAACTTGCTGCCGCCGTTTGCGACTAGCGACGGAACGTGACCAAAAGTGGGGCGTGATCCGATGGCTTTTCGCCCTTGCGCGCCTCGCGATCGACGCGTGCGGCCAGGCAGCGATCAGCCAGCGGCGCGGTGCAGAACAGGTGATCGATGCGGATGCCCATGTTCTTGGGGAAGGCCAGCTGACGGTAGTCCCAGTACGTGAAGATCTTGGCGCTGGGCTCGACCTTGCGCAGCGTGTCGACTAAGCCGAAGGCCATCACATCGGCCAGCGCTTGGCGGGCATCCGCGTGGCAGATGACCGTGTCGCGCCAGACCGCTGGATCGTGGACGTCGTTGTCGTCCGGGGCGATGTTGTAGTCGCCGCCAAACAGCAGTGGCTCGGTCGCATGGAAGTGGCGGTGCAAGTGATCGCGGAAGCGCCGCAGCCAGCGCAGCTTGTACGCGTACTTGTCAGAATCGATGCTCTGCCCGTTGGGCACGTACACCGACGCAATGCGCAGGTTCAGACCCGGGATGCGGGCCGCGATCAGCCGCGCTTCGCTATCGGCGTCGCCATCGTCCATGCCACAGACGACCTCGGTCGGAGCGCCGTGATCGATGCGCGATAGGATGGCCACGCCGTTGTACGTCTTCTGACCGAAGGCCACGGCGTGATAGCCCAGCGCCTGCATTTCCAGAAGCGGAAAGTCCGCCGTCTGCATCTTGATCTCTTGCAAGCAGACAACGTCGGGGCGGTGCTGGGTCAGCCACGACTGCACGCGATCCATCCGCGCGCGCAGCGAGTTGACGTTCCAGGTTGCGACGACGAACGAGGCGGCTGAAGCGGAAGAATCGGCAGAGGGCGCCGCCGGCCCTGCAGAAGCCGGGGCCGACGGCGGGTTGGCGGGATTCACGGGACTAACGGCACAGGCCAGGGCCCATGGCCATCGACATGAACGCGTCGGCGCACATGCCGCTGGTGCAGGCCGGCATGCCACCCTGCACGCAAAGCTGATGGCACTTGCGATCCAGGCCGTCGCACTGATAGCCGTCGGTGCACTCGTTGATATAGGTGCACGAGGCGCCGGGCATCTTGGGTGTCGCCACGCTGGCGTAGCACAGAGCGCCCTTGAACGCGTCGCCGCTGGCCTGCCCGTTGTAGAACACGCACTGCCGCTTGGTGCCCATGGGCTTGTCCGCGCAGGTGCCCATTCCGACGGTGCAGGTGGCCTGGCAGTTGCCCTTGTCTTCGTAGGCGCCGCGCACGCAGCCACCGGCCTTCATCGTGCCAGGCTCGGTGCAGGTGCCCATCGGGCTCTTGGGATCGCAGTCGTAGATCGTGTCGGGGAAGCAGACGCCACCCGCCACGTACGAGCAGGCGTAACCCGGCTTGCGACAGGTCATCGGGTTGTTGCAGGCCGCCAAGCAGTACTTGGCCGCGCCGATGCTGACGCAGCGAGCACCCATGCCGCAGTCGGTGTCCGCGCTGCAGGCCGACGTGCAGTATCCACCCGGGGTCGGAGGCGCCATGGGGTTATCGAGCACATTGGTCTTCCAGCACTTGGGCGTTGTGCCCCCCATGCAGCCGGTGTCCGCGGTGCATGGATCGCCGATGCGGCCCATCGGCATGGTCATGTCCATCGGAGGCATGGTCATGTCACGCGGCGGCATCGTCATATCGACCGGCGGCATCGTCATGTCGCGCGGCGGCATCGTCATATCGACCGGGGGCATGGTCATGTCCATCGGCGGCATGGTCATGTCAACCGGAGGCATGGTCATGTCAACCGGCGGCATGGTCATATCGACCGGGGGCATGGTCATGTCCATCGGCGGCATGGTCATATCGACCGGCGGCATGGTCATATCGACCGGGGGCATGGTCATGTCCATCGGCGGCATGGTCATGTCCATCGGCGGCATGGTCATATCGCGGGGCGGGTTTGCCATGTCGACCGGCATGCAGCCTGGGTCGGACGTCGGGTTGCACATCGCCATATCGCGGGGCGGGTTCGCCATGTCGTCGACTGGGGACACCATATCGGGCGGGCTTGCCATGTCCTTGCAGGGCTCATGGTGCCCGCAGCCCATGACGGCGTAGAGCGCAGAGCCAGCCAGGCTCAACAAGACGAATCTTCCGAAGCGATTGCTCATCTACGACTCCTTTGGCGCGGACCCTACCACACAGGGCGTGCATGTGCGCAGAAAACGCACGCTTGGCGCCCGACTGCGTTAGGATGCGGCGCGTTCTTGCTCAACCCACTCTCAACTCAGGGAGTCGCTTATGTCCGTTCGTCGTTCGCTTCCCCTTTTGCTTTCTTCCGTCGTGGCGTCGGGCCTGTTGCTGGCAGCGGCGGGTGGCTGCAGCTCAGGAGAGCCCTGCGCCGATCCTGGTCCGCCAGATGGCGGTGTCACCGTCGACATGGCTCCGCCTGCTCCGCGCTGTGAGCTGCCGTTTGATGTCCGCGCCATCGACACCGTATCGACCGGAGCCGTCACCATCACCGACGACCCCGTCACATCAGGCGTCTACATTGCCGAGATTGACGCCACCGCCGGCGGCAGCAGCAACTACGGCAAGAACCCGTTTGTCTATCTGGACCTGATTGGCCGCAAGAAGGTCGAAATCGACGACGTAACATCGCGCAAGAGCCGCGACTGGGACATCGCCTTGAAGCGCTGGCAGATCAAGCTCAACAGCGGCGATTCAGGTCCCGGTACGGTCACCATCCAGCGGG
>JAYRFD010000266.1:0-6271 GCA_041908565.1 Polyangia bacterium
ATCGACGAAGCCATCGCGATCGGCCCAGCCCAGGTGGTAAAGCGTCGCTTCCTCGATCGGCTGACTGACGACCGCCTGAAGCTGCACCGGCAGCAGTCGTCCTGGCCACAGCCCCAGCCGCGGAGCAAATCCCGCCGCTGCGATCACAACGTGGTCGGCTACGATCTCGCGCTGTGCGCGCCCTGTGTGGTCCGCTGCGGTTAGGCGCACCGGGCCCGCTTCCGTCGAGCGAGCGCCATCACCAAGGCCCGCGACTTGAACCACGCGCGCTCGTTCGTGTACCAGGCCGCCGCGCGACAGCACGCGCTGGCACAGGCCGATGATCAGCCGCAGCGGATCGACGATGCCCGCGGTGGGATAGCGCAGCGCCGCGGGGTGGTGCGAATCGCGGGGGCAAGGCGGGTCAGCCGACACACGTTCCGGGTCGACGCCGAAGCCCAAGGGCAGCCGCAGGCGGGCAGCCAGCGCGGTGTCATCCAGGCACTGGACTTCATCGCGCAGACCCAGCGCATCCATGCACTGCGCCAGGCTGGCCAGCTTGCGCCGCTGCCGGGGACTGCGTGCGAACATCACTTGGCCACCCAGCCGCAGATCGCAGTCGATGCCTTCCGCCTGGACCAGCGTCTGCACACCGCGCACGGCAGTCAGCGTCTGTTCGTAAAGTTGTCGCGCGACGGCTGGACCCACGCGACGCACCAGCGCCGGCAGGCTTTGCCCGACGCCGGGGCTTAGCATGCCGGTCGTGCGTCCCGATGCACCGGCCCCCAGCACGTCGGCTTCCAGCACGCAGACGCGCAGACCTGGCAGGCGCTGCAACAGGTGATACGCAGTCGACATGCCGGCCAGCCCACCACCGACGATCGCGACATCGGCACGATCTGGAGTTTCGGCCAGCGACGGCAAGGTCAGGGACAGATCGCGACGCTGCCACTGCCAGTACGGCTCGATCTGCGGGATGTGTAGGGACCCCATCTGCATTCCCATGTGCCCAGGGCTGGGTCGGGGGCTTGGCGGGGAACTTGGCCTGTGCTGCGACCGCTGCCAGGGTCTCAGAGACGTTTCACGCATGTTTCACCCGATGTTTCACACATGTTTCAGGGACGGGCGTTGGTCAGCGCTCCGTTGTCCAGTGCGGCAGCCACTGCCGGCGTGCGGCGGATGCGCCAGATGCGACCGTCGATGAAGTAGTGATGAAACGCCACGCCCCAGCCCAAGCCCAAAAGGACGTTGCGCCACAGCGACGGAGGAACCAGCGCGACTCCAACGATGCGCGGTCCGTACCACAGCAGACCCAGCAGCGTGCCGGCAGCCAGGTATCGCCCCAAGCCGCCCAGCGGTCTTCGCCCCTTGCCCTGTTCGTACTGCCAGACGATGCGGTGGTATTGCAGGTTGTGAAACAGGGTTAACACTGCGGTGATCGAAAGCAGGTGATCCAGCAGCGCAAAGGTCAGGCCGTGAAACACCAGGACCAGCAGCAGGAAGCCCTCGCGCGGGCCGGGGCGCTGCACGCGCAAGCGGCGCACAAGCGGCGGCGAAAGCAGGGCCAAGGCCAGCAGCAGCGACGCATCCAATGCCTCGCGCAGCGTCGGCAGCAAGGATGCGGGCAGCGGCAACGGCAGCCCGCTGCGCAGGCCCGCTTCACTGATCGCAAAGCGCAGATACGGATACAGGCAACCAATCCACAGAATCCACGCATCCAGCGATGATCCAAGCGGCGTTCCCTGTCGTCGCTGGTACAGCACCAAGAAGCCATAGTGCTGGCGCACCAGATGGAAGTACGCCCACAGATAGGCCGCCAACAGGAAGTGCTGAAACAGGATGCCGGCCTGGCCCAGCAGCGACGGTCCTTGCGGCAGGAACAGGCCGTCCAGCACGGCCAACACGGGCCCCAAAAGGACGATCAGAAACGACGTGTGCGGGGGCAGGGCGCGGCGCGATTCGGAATCGTTGGGCGGCGCCAGATAGCTGCGCGCATAGGTTCCCATCACGTGCGTCCCGTCGAAAAAAACGCCCCACAGAAGCAGCAGCCACACTGCCGGATGACCGACCTGATAGCGCGCATCGGTCAGCGGCGGGGCCACGCGAAACAGCAGCAGCAAAAGCAGCGCCGGCAGCACCGCGCCGAAAAACCACGTCAGGTCGGCGCGTCGCGAGATCAGCCAGGGCGAAGGCGTCATGGGGTGCTCCAGGCGGGGGCGGGCGGTGCTGCTTTTCGGGTCGCCAGGCGGGACCAGATGCGTCGCTGCACAAGCTGTCCCAGCGGCGATGCGCCGAAGCGGAAAAGCTGCGTGTGCACGCGATCGCCCAGCGCGCCATCCCAGGCATAAAAGCGGCTGAGCCAGTGCGACCAGCGGATCTGCGCTTCGTTGCGCGGCCAGCGCTCGCGCTGGTAGTCGACGATCGCGCGATCCAGATCGTGCGATCGAGCGATGGGGCCGGCGCGTTCCGCTTCCAGCACCGGACCGACGCGGCGAGCCAGCGCGGCGGCGTCTTCGATGGCCATGGTCATGCCTTGCCCCGCGGTTGGGTTGGTGACGTGCAGGGCATCGCCGATCAGCACCGCTCCGTCGCGCGCATAGGTTCGGGCGTGGCCGCGCTGCAGCGCATACAGGTGAGCGCCTTTGGGAAACGCCGTCAGTCCACCAGGCGTTCCCAGTCGCGACAAAAGGGGCGATCGAGCGGCAATCGCCGCCAGCTTTTCCGAAAGCGGACCGGCGCGAAACAGGTCGGCATCGCGCGCGCGCACCAGCACGCCCAGACCCAAGCGATCGCGACCCTGTGGCACCACCAAGATGCCGCCCTCTGGCGATAGCTCGATGCGCATGGCGTCTTCGTAACCGTCGACGCCGGGGCGGTTCGCCGGACGCTCGCATTCCAGGATGTAATAGCTGTGGTCATACGGCGTGGTCGGCAGCGACAGGCCCAGAAGCGATCGCACGATCGACGATGATCCATCGGCACCCACCACCACGCGGGCGTACACCGACTCTTCCCCGCGATCGCCGTGCACGCGCGCACCGATCACGCGACCGCGGTCACCTCCATCGCGCAGAAGATGGTGCAAGCGACAGTGATAGGTAACCTGCGCCCGTCCGCGATTTTCGCGGCGCGCGGTGGCAGTGTGGACCAGGGCGCGCTCGATCTCGGGGTGGGCCAGCACCAGATAGGGCGCAGCGGATTGCGGGCTTTCTCCGTTCAGGTTTGGCGTCGACAGCGGTGCTTCCAGCAGCTTGCCGTGGATCGGATGAAAGACCTGCATCTTGTGCACCGGGCGGGCTCCGGCTGATCGCAAGGCAGGCAGCGCGCCCCACGACTGCAAGGCGGCGGTGACGGCGGGCAGCAGGCTGTCGCCGCGGTTGATGTTGCCGGGGCCGCCTCGACGATCGATGACGCGCACGCGCAGGCCGAAGCGTGACACCAGGGCCAAGGCCAAGGCCGCTCCACCGACGCCGGCGCCGGCAATCAACACATCCCAGGGCTGCGTCGGGCTGCCCAGCCCGGTGAATTCCGCCGAATCAACACCACATGAAAACGCCGAAGACATCACGCCGCTTCCTTTTTGCTTGGGGCAGCGCGCAAGCTGGTGTCCGTCGCTGGCATCGCTGCAGTGGATGTTGTCGCTGCAGTGGATGTTGTCGCTGTGGTGAATGTTGTCGCTGCGGTGGCTGCAGTCGGTGGTGTCGCGGTCTGGTTCGGGGCGGCGGGGGCCACGACCAGAAGGCGAGCAGGGGCCACGCGAAGCTCGACGGGAGCATCGATGGTGGGCAGCTCTCCATCGATGCACAGGGGCAGCCTTGGGGACGAAAGTGGCGTGATGCGAACCCAGGGCACCTGCGCTTGCACGATGCCCGGAAGCGATCCGTGCGTGCCGCGCAAGATGCGTGGGAAGCGCCGCAAAAGCGCTGTCTTGGGCCAGGCCGGCACGATGCACAGATCCAAAAGTCCGTCGTCGATGCGCGCCGCGGGACTGATGCGAAAGCCGCCGCCATAGCTGCGCGTGTTGGTCACCGCGCAGAACGAAATCGGACCGGCATACGACCCACCGGGCCAGTCAATCGACACGGTCTGCGGCTGGTACTGCCACAGCGCACGCAGCGCCGCATAGACGTTTAAGGCCATGCTGCGCGGCAGGCGCGATCCATGGATGACCCGCAGCGCCTGTTCATCCAGCCCGACCGAGGCGACGCAGCAGAACGGCTGCGCGGATCCCGACGAGGCCTGCGCCTGGCCAACATCGACCCAGCGCGGCGCACCGTGCCGCAGCAGCCACAGCGCCTTTGTCACGCTGCGCTGACCACACAGATCGTTGGCGAAGTCGTTGCCCGATCCCGTCGGCAGCACGCACAGCGGGACGCGCTGCGGTCGCCCGTTCCGTTCCTGCATGTGGCGCAGCGCCTGCACGGCCAGCGTCACCGTCCCGTCGCCACCGGCGATTCCCAGGACGCCAGGTGCCCCGGATGCGGGCGCTTCTTCCTGCGCGGCTTGCAGCAAGTCGCAGAAGTGCTGCGGGCTGCGGCTGATCACGCAGGCGCCCTGTAGCTGTGGATCGGCGCGCAGCAGATCCTGCAACACCGCCTGCCCACGGCCCGAACGCGCGCTGGGATTTATGATGATTTTTATGTCGGTAGAAGTTCGCTTATTTGTGTCCATTTCAGTGTGGCTTTCGGATTACAGCGAACGGGTCAGGCGCAGCAGGTCCCAGATGGCGCGCAAAGACAGCGGGCGAGCCGCCACGTACTCGGGCTCGATCAGGTCCGGACCCCACTTGCGCTTGTAGTCGGCCTGGCTCTGCGCCGGATAGATCAGGCGCCCGTGGCGGTACAGCAAGCGAACGGCGTGGCTTAGCATTCGGCTGGTATTTGCCGTCGCTGGAATCGTATCATCGGCATCGACGACAAACGGCGTGAAGCCGAAGTGAAGGTGGGTGCAGCCTTCGGCCTGCAGGCGGGACATGGCTTCGGCGTTGCAAAGCTCCATGGCGCCGGGCGGAGCATCGGGCAGGCGCCGCGTCAGGTCGTGCAGGTAGCCCGGCTGCTGCCCATAGACCGGCACATACGTGATAAATCCGAGCCACGTATGTGGAAATTCATTCCTGCCGGATATGTTGCAATTATTCCTGCCCGATGTGTCGCAATCGGTCCTGTTCGGATCGCGCTCGCGATCCTGGCTGTGATCGGGGCCCACTTCGTGGCTGTGATCACGATCGGCAGGGGGGCCGGTGACGACGAAGATGCGGCGGCGGCGGTCTTCGGGCAGGCCAAGCTCGCCGATCATGAAGTCGAGTTCCTTCTTTCCTTTGCGACGCAGCCAGCGGCCGCTGATGGCCTGCAGTGCGTCATAGGTCTCGACGCTGCGCGGCAGGTCACGACCGACTTCCAAGACGCGCAGGCCTTGCCGCCGTGCCCGCGCGATCTTGTTGCGCAGCTTCATGCGGCGCGTGCCGGCCAGGCTGAAGCGGTCCAGGCGTAGACCGAAGCTGGTGCCCAGGCGGTTGATGACGAAGCCGCGCTGGGCAAACAGCGCAAGCTGTGTCGCGCGAAGCTGAACCGCGACCACCGCGCAGCGCTGCGCAGCGGCGTGGCGCAGAAACGCATCCAGCAGGCCGGCCTGCTGATCGGTCGGCGCGTGCACTCCGCCAAACAGGAACAAGTGGCGGCCCTGGCGACGATAGGAAATGAAGCCGGGACCGTCGGAAACGGTCGTGTAGTTTACGGACGCGGAAGGCAGCGTTTGGGAATCGGCGGGCGGGAAAAAGGAATTGCGCGCCGACAGAGCCAAGTAGCCAGAGGGGTGATCGATGCACGGTGTCTGCGTCTGGTTCTGCATTAGGCGGCGGCCCTTTCAGACGGCGTCGTTTCGACGGAAGAATCGCGATCGACACTGGAAGCGCGCAGGACGCGGGGCCAGGGCTCGAACGGCAGGCTGGTCGGCTTGTAGGTGTTGCCGAACAGACCGCGGTCACCCAAAAGATGAATCGGCAGCGCCAGCATGGCCCACTCGACATCGCCGCTGGCGACGAACCACAGGCCCAGGACGCCGCCGCAGGTAAGGAAGCTGTGCGTCAGGTTGTACAGGTGATGGAAGCGCGCGGCGATGCGCGGAGCAGTCCGATCGGCGGGGCGGCGGCGGGCCAGCGCTCGACG
This sequence comes from Polyangia bacterium, assembly GCA_041908565.1. GTDB lineage: Bacteria > Myxococcota_A > Polyangia > Palsa-1104 > JAEUJZ01 > JAEUJZ01. The sequence goes on from JAYRFD010000266.1 coordinate 6,144, forward strand.
GAACGCCAGGGCACCAGGCAGGTAGCCGACCAGATCGACCAGCGCGAAAGCGACCAGGAAGCGGCTCCAGTTCACGTCGCTGGCGAAGGCGCAAAGCAGATAGACCAGGGCCAGCAAGCCCAGCACCG
>JAYRFD010000267.1:0-5214 GCA_041908565.1 Polyangia bacterium
AGGTTTTGGACGGCGACCGTGATAGGCATAGCAGGATGTCTTGGCGAGGCAGCCAAGGGCCCCAACCGACGGACCGACCGACGGATCACAGATCCACGGCACGCGGCACAGCACGCAGGCTATGCCGCGGGGGCGCGTTCGTCCTGTGGGCCCTGCCGTCGCTGAGCCTGGGGCAGCCACTGCGCGTGCCAGCGAAGGCAGAGGGTCGCCCCGAAGGAAAATCGGATCAACAGCCCGAGCAGAAGCTGGCGCGCGCCAAGCTGGCCTATCTGCGCGGCGACTATGGCGCGGCCATCGCCCTGCTGCGCCCCTTGCTGTATCCCGAGACGCTGCTTGCCGTCGAAGATCAGGTAATCCAGGCGCACAAGCTGCTTGCGATCAGCGCCTTTTTCGAACACGACGAAGCCGCTGCCGAACAAGAGTTCAACCTGCTTCTGTCGCTGCGCCCGGACTTCGCGCTGGATCCAGTCGTCGATCCGCTGCAGGTCGTAGCGTTCTTGGACGATATCCGCCGCCGCAATACCGAGCGCCTGCAGGAAATTCGTCGACGGCAAGCGGAAGAAGAACAGCGTCGCCGCACCGAAGCCGATGCGCTGCAGAAGCAGGCCGAGATCTTGGCGGCGCAGCGGGCTCGTCGCATCTACATCGAACGCGTCGTGCATCGCCGCTTCAGCGTGCTGGATCTGGTGCCCTTCGGTGTCCCGCAGCTATTGGCCAAGCGTCGGGCCGTCGGCGCGTCGCTCTTGGTCGGTCAGCTAGTGACCGGCGGAGCCTCGCTGGGCATGTGGCTGGGCGTGCGCATGCTGTATCCCGACGGGCGCGTGCCAAGCGGCCAGCTGAAGACGGCGCAGGCGCTGACCGGTGTGTATCTGGGGACCGGGGCCGCGTTTTGGGGCTTGGTCCTGACGGGCCTGATCGATGCGCTGGTCCACGCTCGCACCACGGTCGAAGTCCGCGAGCTTTCGGCGCCGCCTGCAGATCTGCCGTCGTCGCCGTCTTCCCCGGGGGCGCCATCGTCGGGGACGGTCGTCGGGGCGTCAGCTTCGCAGGCTGCGGCACAGGCTGCGTCTTGCCCGGGACTGCGGCTGCAGCTTGTGGTGGCTCCGGACTGGGGTGGTGCAGCGCCGCGTCGGGAAACAGGGCTCAGCAGTGCCGGATCGACTGCGGGCGCGGGCATAAGCGGCGTTGTGTTGGCCGGTGTCACGGGGCACTTCTGATGCCGACCCCCATTGTCCTGAAGCTGCTTTCTGGATCGGCCGGACCGTCGCTGGGCGCAGCCATCCCAGGCAGTCCATCCATCCCCGGTGCAACCGCGTCCAGCCCGGGCGTCGCGCGTCGCTTTCGTCTGACCAAGCGCCTGATCACCATCGGTCGCAGCCCCGACAACGACATCGTGCTGGCCGATCCCAAGGCGCACATCAGCCATGCGTATCTGCAGGTCGATCAAAAATGCGATGGCAAGGGCGAGCCCATCGGCTTTGGCGAATACCTGCTGGTTGCCGTCGGCGATGACTTCTTCGTAAACGGCAAGAAGAAGAGCAAGGTCAAGCTTTCCCTGGGCGACACGCTGCGCTTTGGCAGCACCGAGCTTGTGCTGTGCCACGACGATCCGCCCGTTCCGATCAGCAGCAGTGAAGAACGCGATCGCGCCGCGCTAAGCGCCTATCGCAAGCTGCACTGGTTTTCCGAACGCTTGCTCGGACGCTACGCCTTGGGAGAGCTACTGTCCGATCTGGTCGACGCGGTCATCGAGATCACCGGCGCCGATCGCGGCTTCTTGGTGCTGCTGGAAGATGGACGGCCACGCATCCAAGTCGCTCGCACCGCGCGCAAGGAAGCCGTGCCCGATCCCGCGCGCGAGATGTCGGACTCGATCGTCGACAAGGTGCTGCGCACGGCCCAGACGGTCATCGTCAGCGATGCGCTGGGCGATTCCGAGTGGAGTCAGGCCGAGAGCGTCCTGCACCTGCGCCTGTCCTCGGTCATGTGCGTGCCGCTGCGCGAAGGCGGCAACCTGCTGGGCGCGCTGTACTTCGGATCCAGCCAGATCAAGAACCTGTTCAAGCAGGGCGACTTGGAACTGCTGACGATCCTGTCGGCGCAGGCCGCGCTGATCTTGCAGAACGCGCGCTTGGTCAGCGGTCTGAAAAGCGACAACCAGCGCCTGGGGGCAGAGCTTGAACAGCTACGCTTTGGCTCGGTGGTTAGCATCGGTGCGGGGGCGGGTGTATCGCCGGCCATGCAGGACGTGCTGCGCACGGTGGCCAAGGTCGCTGGCGCCGATGTGTCGGTGCTGATCACGGGCGAGACCGGCACTGGGAAGGAGCTGATCGCGCAAGAGATCCATCGCCGATCGGCGCGCCGCAACGGACCGATGATGGCCATCAACTGCGGCGCCATTCCCGAGCCTCTTTTGGAATCCGAGCTGTTCGGCTATGTGCGTGGCGCGTTTACCGGCGCCGATCGCAGCAAGGCCGGTCGCTTTCACGCAGCGTCGGGCGGCACGCTGTTCTTGGACGAAATCGGCGAGATGCCACTTGGCCTGCAGGTCAAGCTGCTGCGCGTGCTGCAAGAGCGCGCCGTGACCCGCGTCGGCGACAACAAGCCCGAGCCGATCGATGTCCGCGTGGTGTCCGCCACGCACCGCGATCTGCAGGTCGAAATTCGCGCCGGTCGCTTCCGCGAAGACTTGTTCTATCGCCTAAATGTCGTGCCGATTCACTTGCCGCCGCTGCGCGATCGCGGCGACGACATCCTGATCCTGGCGCGCTACTTCATGCAGCGCGGCGCTGCAGAACTGGGCATCGCTGCACGCAGCTTGTCGCCGCGGGCCGAACAAGCGCTGCTGCATCACCCCTGGCCGGGCAACATCCGCCAGCTAGAAAACCTGATCAAAAAGGCGCTGGTGCTTTCAGATCAGATCGTGCTGGAACCCGAAGATCTGGGATTGGTTTCTCCGACGGTGGCATCGGCTGAGCCGATCGTGCCCTTGGCCGAAGCAAAAGAGCGCTTCGCGCGCAAGTATGTGCTGGATGTGCTGGCGCAAAACGGCGGCAATCGCGCGAAAACCGCGCGCGATCTGGACGTCGATCCGCGCACCATCTTCCGCTTTCTGGAACGCGAGGGGCGCAGCAGTGACGGCGACTTCGGTGACGGAGAACCGTCCACGTAGTCGGTCGACGCAGCAGGCAAGTGGGGCGGGGCCCATCGCGCCGCGTCGTGATCGCGCTTCGTGGTATGTAGCGGGCATGGGACGACTCCAGGGCAGGGCCTGCGTGATCGGTGCCGGATCAAGCGGCATCACCGCCTGCAAACAGCTGCATCAGGCCGGGGTGCCGTTTGACTGCTTCGAGATCAGCGATCGCGTCGGTGGCAACTGGGTCTTTGGCAACCAGAACGGCATGTCGTCGGCCTATCGATCGCTGCACATCAACACATCGCGCGATCGCATGGCGTACAGCGACTTTCCCATGCCCTCGCACTATCCCGACTTTCCGCACCACAGCTTGATCGCCCGTTACTTCGAAGCGTATGTCGATCACTTCGGCTTTCGTTCAAGCATCGCCTTCAACACGCGGGTCGATCACGTTGAACTGCAGGGCGACCATCGCTTTCGCGTGACCACGCGGCCGCGTCGCGACGACGGCACATTTGGCGAACCGCAGACCCAAGAGTACGGCGCGGTCTTGGTCGCCAACGGGCATCACTGGGATCCGCGCTGGCCGACGCCGCCGTTTCCCGGATCGTTTCACGGCACCCGCCTGCACGCGCATCACTACGTCGACAATCAGCCATTTGCTGGCAAGCGCGTGCTGGTCTTGGGCATGGGCAACAGCGCGATGGACATCGCGGTGGAATGCAGTCAGGTGGCATCGCGCGTGTTCCTGGCCTGCCGACGCGGCGCGCACATCGTGCCCAAGTATCTGTTCGGTCGGCCGCTGGACACCTGGATGACGTCGCCGCACTGGCCGCTTTGGCTAAAAGAACGGCTGGGCGCGGTCATGTACAAGCTGGCCGTCGGCGATCTGCGACGCTACGGTCTGCCACAGCCCGAGCATGGTCCACTGCAAGCGCACCCAACGATCTCGTCCGATATCTTTCTGCGCTTGGGCAGCGGCGACATCGCCACCAAGCCAAACATCCGCGCCTTGTGCGGCGACAAGGTCGAATTCTGCGACGGCAGCAAGGAAGCGATCGATGTGATCGTCTACTGCACGGGATACAACGTGACGTTTCCGTTTTTTGCGCCGGACTTTATTTCTGCGACGGACAACGACCTGCCGCTGTTTCGCCGCGTCTTTCATCCCGACATCGAAGGCGTGTACTTCATCGGTCTTCTGCAGCCGCTGGGCGCCATCATGCCGTTGGCCGAAGCGCAGGGAGCCTGGGTCGCGCAGTACCTGCAGGGGGCCTACGACTTGCCATCGCGCGCAGAGCTACGTGCCGACATCGCCGCCGAGACCGCGGCGCTGCGTCATCGGTATGTGGCCTCGCCGCGGCACACGATGCAGGTCGACTTCGATCTGTACCTGCACGAACTTCACAAAGAACGCGAGCGCGGACGCAAGCGAGCGGCGGCGCGCATCCAAGCGTCTGGATCCAGCTCGACCGCCACCTTCGGCCAGCGATCATGAGCCAGCTTGCTAGGGTTTCTTCGGGTCATCGCGCGGTGCTGCCGCGGCATGCAACTGCCATTGCGCCTGCCGATCTGCGCGCGTGTCGAGCGCTGATCCAGCGCCACTCGCGAAGCTTCTATTTTTCGTCGCTGCTGTTGCCACGACGGCAGCGACAGCAGGCCTGGGCGCTGTACGCGTTCTGCCGCCACGCCGATGACACGGTCGATGGCGACAACGATGGGCAAGGCACGGTGGCGCCCGATGCCGAGACCGACACGCAGGTGCTGCTGAAGCGTGTGGATTCTCTGCGCCACCGGCTGCGCGCGGTGTACGAACACGATCGCGCCGTGCTGGATGATCCAGGCAGTGCCATCGAGCGCGCGTTTGCGTCGGTGGTCATCGACACCGGTCTTCCCCAAGGCGTCCCCGAACACCTGCTGCGCGGGATGGAAATGGATGCGCGCGGTCACCAGTACGGATCGTGGGACGACCTGCTTTCGTACTGTTTCAATGTCGCGTCCACCGTCGGGCTGATGATGACCTATGTCTTGGGGCATCGCATGGCGCCACCGGGCGGATCGAAGTCCGCGCACGCATC
>JAYRFD010000268.1:0-2636 GCA_041908565.1 Polyangia bacterium
ACGATGGGAAATGGCCAGACGCGCTGCGGGTCGGTGCGCGCCTGCTGCATGCCCTGGCAGCGCTCAAGAACACCATCGGTATCACGCAGCAGCACCACCGCAGAAGGACGCTGCCGTTCCTGCGCCAGAAGCAGCAGGGCCAGCCGAGCCGCATGGGCGTCCGCCGCGCCCGGCTTGCCATCGAAGTGACCGTGCGCACGCACCCCTCGCTCGCGCGCCAAGCCCGGCACTTCCCGCCAGCACAGAAACGGCTGTCCCGACGGAGCCTGCCAGAACGTGCGCACCGGCTCTGCGCTGCCATGCTGGGAAAGCCAGGGGATGCTGTCGCACAAGACGCGGTCGACAAGCGTCGCCGCCAGGTCAAAGTCGGCACGGGCCTCGCAGACCACGGCCAGACACAGGGGCTCGCCGCGGTCAGGCATCGGTCTTGGGTGCGCGCCCCTTCAGCCAGCCTTCGCCAAGGGTGCTCCACGCTTCACCGGGCAGCATCAGATCTTTCCAGCGCGGATAGTCCGGATGCTCGGACAGAGCGCCGCACAGCGCTGCGCCCTCGTCATCCAACGTCATCAGGCGGATCTCGTCCGGTGTCAGCTTGTCCAGAAGGTACGGGGAATGGCTGGTCGCCACGATCTGCAGGTCTGGGTTCTGCGCCAGCAGGCGACGCAAGATCGCGATCAGCTCGGCCTGCGCCTTGGGGTGCAGCCCACGATCGAGGTCGTCGATCAAAAGCAGACTGCGTCCCCCTTCGCCCAAAAGCGCCGTCAGCCAGCCCAAGACCAGCAGCGTTCCTTCGCTGGCTTGGTCGGCCGGCACCTTGTCCGCCCCCTGGAAGTCGAAGTGGATCTTGTGCCCCTGCCCCTTGCGCCGCTCGATCGTGGGGTCGCCGGCGGGGTCGTGCGTCTGCACGCTGTACTCGACGGAAGTCCGCAGCAGGCGCACCTGCTTGACCGCCGGAATCACCGCCCGCAGCGCATCTTGAATCTGCGCAAAGCGCGCCGGGTCCGCCGTCGCCGTCTCTGCCAGCACCGACGCCAGCCCCGCCCCATCATCGCCCAGCCGCGGCGCCTTGTCGCCCGTGTGCGACGGCTTGGCGAGCACCACCGGGTCTAGGCGAAGGAGGCCGGTCGGTCGTATTCCAAACCGGACCAGTTCTACGGATCGGGTTGTGGATGGCATTGCCCCCGCAGGGGCCGCATCGCTCATGTGTGGTGGCACAACACAAAACAGGAGCTTGCCAGGTGAGACACTGGACGGCATCACCACAGCCGCCGAGTACTCAAGGGAACGTCGGCCAACAGCAAACCGGGCATGCATAGAAAGGTCACCCATACCCTGCCGGCTCACCAAATCCGACGGGATATGCAATGGGGATTCATTCCCCTCAACAGCAAGCTGAGTCAGCAGCGACACCCCCTGGAGCACGCTGGTCTTGCCGCAGGCGTTGGGGCCGACGAAGACGGTCAGCGGCGCGGTGAAGTCGATCTGCACATCGCGCAGCGCCTTGAAGTTCTGGAAGCGGACCCGCGTGATCATAACGAGCCTCACCGTATCGCAACTCGGCGCCGCTTGCCTACCTCGACGTGGGCCGGCGCGTCCACCCCGATCCCACCGCGCCGGAGCGGCGTTTCGCGGTCGTACAGCGCGTTCCAACTGCGCCGGAGCGGCGTGTCGTGGCCGTACAGCGCGATCCCACCGCGCCAAATCGTCGTTTCGTGGGCGTCCGGCGCGATCCGGTGGGGTCGGAAGGAGGTGAGTGACGCAAAATTTGCGTTTCGCGGGCCTCCGGAACGCACTGTTTTTTTGTACATCGCGATCCGGCGGGGTCGGAACGGACTGTACAGCGCAATGCGAGCGATTCGATGGCGCTGGAACGAGCTGTACGCCGCGATGCACGCCATCCGACGGCGCCGAAACGGGCTGTACGGCGGGAACTGCCTGGAAAATCGCGGGGAGTTCCGTAAGATACGGCCACATTTCCCACGGACCGAACGACGGAACAAGGAGATCACATGGCGCGGAATTCAAAGCGGGTGGCCAATCGCATCGCGGTGAACAGCACGGTGTCGGCGTCTCTGCAGGTGCACGGGGCCGAGGTCGCTCCCGAGCTGCAGACGCTGCTGTGGCCGGGCGGGCGGGCGCCGAAGCTGGACATGGCGCTTTTGCTGTCGCAGCTGACGGCGCTTCTGGACCAGGCCGGGACCGAGCTTTCCGAGGCCGACCTGGCCCACGCGGCCGAGCTGGCGGACGACGAAGAGCCGCGCCTGGCCCGCGATCAGGCGGTGGACGGCGTGCGCGACAAGCTCTTGTCCCTGCGCGAGCTGGTGGTCGGGGCCTATGGCACGACGGTGGCCGGCAGCCTGCAGCTCAGCGAAGCGCTGCCCGTTCCGGCGGCCCTGCTGGTGCAGCGGGCCAAGGCGGTGTCCAAGGCGCTGCGCGATAAGCGACTGACCACGCCGCCCAAGCACAAGAGCCTGAAGCTGGACCTGGACAGCCTGGCCGACGAGCTGGATGCGCTGCGGGCTCCGCTGGATGCGGCGCTTTCCGATGTCGATCGCGAGGAACGCGAGGCCCAGGCCAGCCTGCTGCGCAAGGACCGCGCCACCGCAGAATGGGAGCGCATCTACGACGGCGTGACG
>JAYRFD010000269.1:0-8276 GCA_041908565.1 Polyangia bacterium
CAAAAGCGTCACCACCAAGGCCAAGCGCAGCACCGCGCGAGTGTTGTGCATCACCTGTTCGAAGTGCGTAAGCAGCAGGGCCGCGCCTCCGACCAGGACCAGCCCAAAGAAGAACAGGCCCGCGTAGTACGCCAGCGGCGAGTGGCCGCCCAGGATGCGCACGGCGGGGTTCTGCGCCGCCACTCGCTGGCACAGCGCGCGCACAAACAGTCCGTAGCTATCGCCTTGGTCGACGAAGTCGGCCAGCCCGCGAAAGTGCAGGCTGACCAGCGTGCATCGCCCGAGCGGCCCCGGTGCGTCGCTTTGGATCTGGCACTCGAATCGATTGGAATCGTAGCGGTCGGGGTTGTACGACAGGCGAATCTGCCGAATCGCCGAAAGCGGGACGCGCGCCGGAGCCTTGAGCGCTGCCTGCTTGCGCGTCGCCTCGCGGCTGGGCTGTTCGCTGTATTCCAGCCCGTCGCCGTCCAGGGCATAGCACTGCAGATCGCTGAACAGCGTCGGACGTACTTGGTATCGCAGCGTCTCCATCATCACATCCAGGTTGGCTGACCCGTCGGCTGTCTGGCGTCCTTGCGTGGGCCGCGGCGGGCCCTCGGGGAGACCCGCCTCTGATCTGTGCTGGCCCACTCACGCTGCATCCGTGGCATGGACACTCGGCGCTTCCGTCATCGTACCCGCGACAGCCGCTGGATGAACAGCGCTGTGACGGCGAAGTCGAGACACATCGGGCCCGTCTGTCTGCGCGTTGAATGCCGTTGCGATTTTCCTGCGGCGTTTTCCGACGGTCTGGTGGCGTTTCCCGACGGCCTGGCCGCGCTTCTGCGGCGTTTTCCGACGGTCTTGCGACGTTTCTGGGCTGTTTTCCGACGGTCTTGCGATGGGTTCGCCTGCTGCTGACAGCCCGGCTACCGACGGTGCTTCCGGCTGGCTCGCAAGTCGTCTATGGTGCGCGGCATGCCGGTCCGCCCCCCGCCATTGAGCTTTGACGCCGCGCCTGCCCGTGAGACCTGGGTTCTCGTCGCTGTTCGCTGGTTGGGGCTGTGGCTGGTGGTCAGTGCCGGCCTGCTGGTCGCTCTGCATTCGGTTCTGCACGATTCGCACTACTGGGATGCCGGAGGCTGCTATGTCCATGAAGCCCGGCTGCATCTGCAGAATGGCATCGACCTGAACAAGATTCGTCAACAACTGCCGTGGTATCTGCTTCGCCCACCGTTTTATACTGGATTACTAAGCCTGTTTATGCGCATTTTCGGCACATCGCCAATATTTACGCATATATTTCACATTCTATTCTGCGCCCTGCTGCCTGTTGCCTCTGCTGGAATTGTCAAAAGCATGGGTGGCGATCGTCGAGCGCAGATCCTAGCCGTGCTCTTGTGCGTGTCGACATCGATTTATATTGCCCAAATTACGATTGTTCAGACCGATCTTCCTGCTGCTACATTGGTTTCTTTGGCGTGGTGGTCCTTGCTTCAGAGGCGAACGGCATTCTTTTGTCTGTTTTCTTCTTTGGCGGTATGGACCAAGGAAAGTGGATATTTTATCGCTGTACCGGCTGCGGTGTATTTGTGGTGGCAGGCCACCCTGGCTACGCCGGTCGCCGGACCGGACCGGCAGGCTCGACTGCGCCGAGCCTGGACGCTGCTATGGGCTGCCTGGCCGACGCTGGTAGCGCCGCTTGCGCTGGTGCTGTGGATGGCGGTGCGGCGCTTCATCAAGGGCAACTGGATGGAGTCAGATCACGTCCACGCCCTGTCGTTGATATCGCCGGCTGCGCACTATCATAACTGGCTGGACGCCGGGCGGTTCGCGCTGTCTATCTTCGTATGTCTAGGGCTGTATTTGTATTGGAAAGATCGATCGCGGACAAATCGGCCAGAGGTCCTGTGCACCGGGCTTGCTCTATTCCTGTTGCCATGGCTGTTTCCTTCGTATCTGCCACGATATATGGTGCTTTCGATTGCGTTTTCGACCAGCTTGGCAGCGTTGGCAATTTCGTCGCTAACATCCTTTTGGCAGGCTCGGGCTCTGTTGCTTGTGCTGATGGTGCAAATTGGCGCGCAGGCTGGTTATTTCACGATTCGCGACATTGCCCATTTGGAAAGCAGCCTGGCGTATCGCGGCCTGCTGCGACTGCATCAGCAAGCGGCTGCGCTGGTCGCCGCGCAGGGACCGCGGCAGGTGCTGACCGGCTTTCCGGCCACCTTCTTTCTGAGCTTCCCGCCCGACCTGCGCTACATCCGGCAGGCGGTGCCGACCTGGGGCGCGCGGCCGGACGATACGCTGACGATCTGGTGCCAGTCGGACTGGCTGTTGGAAGCGCAGGACGACACGGTGCAGCCAGCTATCCGCGCCTTGCACGCCATCGGTGCGCTGACCTTGGTGGCTCAGCTTGGCCCGCCGCCCATCGATCCCCGCGCGCTGACCTTGGACAAAGAACGCGACCAGACGATCCGCCTGTACCGCATCCACTGCCCACCCGGCGCCCGCTAAGACGGCGGGTAGGTCGGGACTTGGCTGCAGCGCTGGGCGTCTGTGCTGCGCCGTCGAAGTCGGTCGCACGCGTGGCGGTCGGCGGTCCGGTCGCCAGGAATTGCAGCGATGGGCTGAGTGCGTGACGACCGCGAAGGCAGGGGGCTCATCCAGCGCTGCTGCAGGCGGGAGACCGAGAACGGTTGCCCCTGGAAGAATCAGAACTCGATGACGGTGCGGATCGATGCGCCTTCGTGCATCAGGTCGAAGGCTTCGTTGATGCGCTCAAGCGGCAGCTTGTGCGTGATCATCGAGTCGATCTCGATCTTTTTGTCCATGTACCAGTCGACGATGCGCGGGACGTCGGTGCGACCGCGCGCGCCGCCAAACGCCGTGCCCTTCCAGACGCGCCCGGTGACTAGCTGGAAGGGGCGGGTGGCGATCTCTTGCCCGGCGCCGGCGACGCCGATGATGACGGATACGCCCCAGCCGCGATGGCAGCACTCCAGCGCTTGGCGCATCAGCTTGACGTTGCCGACGCACTCGAAGCTGTAGTCGGCGCCGCCGCCGGTTAGCTCGACCAAGTGGGCGACCAGATCGCCTTTGACCTCGCTGGGGTTGACGAAATGGGTCAGGCCAAAGCGCCGCGCCATGGCTTCACGCGCGGGATTGATATCGACGCCGATGATCTTGTCGGCGCCGACCATGCGCGCGCCCTGCACGACGTTTAGGCCAATGCCGCCCAGCCCAAACACGACGACGTTGGCGCCGGCTTCGACCTTGGCGGTGAACAGCACGGCGCCGATGCCGGTGGTGACGCCGCAGCCGATGTAGCAGATCTTGTCGAAGGGCGCGTCGCTGCGGACCTTGGCCAAGGCGATCTCGGGCAGCACGGTGTGATTGGCAAACGTCGAACAGCCCATGTAGTGGTGCACGGGCTTGCCGCGGATCGAAAAGCGGCTGGTGCCGTCGGGCATCATGCCCTTGCCCTGGGTCGCGCGGATGGCGGTACACAGGTTGGTCTTGCGCGACAGGCAGGACTTGCAGGCGCGACACTCGGGCGTGTACAGCGGGATGACGTGATCGCCGGGTTTGAGGGTGGTCACGCCGGCCCCGACTTCGCGGACGATGCCAGCGCCTTCGTGGCCGAAGATGACGGGGAACAGGCCTTCGGGATCGGCGCCAGAGCGGGTGAATTCGTCGGTGTGACAGACTCCGGTGGCCTTGATTTCGACCAGCACTTCGCCAGCGTTGGGGCCGGACAGATCGACTTCTTCGATGACCAGGGGCTTGCCTGCTTCATAGGCAACGGCGGCTCGGGTACGCATGCGAAAACCTCCACGGGCACGGTATCGCATCGTCGCGGCGCCGACTAGCACGTCCTTGGGGCGAAGCAAACGGCGCGGACTTGCGGGCTATGAGCAGCGAAGATCTCGACGGAAAAGACCCCCGATTCGGGTCCGGTCGGGGCTGGTTACGCAGCCTTGACCTCAGACGGGAGAGTCCATTAGACTCAACAGCTTGAGAAGACTGTTGTCTCTCGCCCGGTTAGTGTCGCGTGTCATCGCCATCTAACAAAGACAAGTACATCGCCCAGGCACAGAAGCTGGTCGAAAAAGGCCAGTTCGACAAGGCGATCCGGGAATATCTGAAGGCCGTCGCAGAAGACGATACCGACATCCGCATCTGGATCCGTATCGGGGATCTGTACGTAAAGCAGGGCCAGAAGAACGAGGCGACGGAGAACTACAAGAAGGTCGCGCAGCTTTATCTGCTGCAGGGGGAAGTCGAAAAGGCCTCGGCGGTCTATCGACAGATCCAAGCGATCTCGCCGCAGTACGCCGACGCGTACATCGCCCTGGGTCAGATCCTGCGTGACCAGGGGCGGACGGCGCAGGCGGTGCAGCAGTACGAACAGGCCGCGGACCTGCTGGGGCGACAAGGCAAGGCGCGCGATGCTCTGCTGGCCGAGCAGGCCATCGTCGACCTGTCTCCGGACAGCGTGGCGCGACGGATTCGCCTGGCCGAGCTGTATTCGCGCCAGAACATGTTCGTCGATGCTTCGCGTGAGTTTTCGGCGGCGGCCATGCACCTGCGCAAAGCCGGGCGCAACGACGAGTTCGTCCGGGTTGCGGAGCGCCTGCTGTTCCACGCACCCGACAACGTCGAGATCATAAAAGAGCTTGCGCGCTGTCACTTGGAACAAGGCGATGGGCAGCGCGCGCTGACGCGGCTTCAGGCCGGCTTCAACATCAATGGCCGCGATGCCGAGACGCTGGACATGCTGGCGCAGGCCTTCGTCGTGTTGGGCAAGCCCGACAAGGCCATCGCCGTTCTGAAAGAGCTTGCGCGCATCTACACGGGACGCGGCACATCCACGTTTGCCGTGTATCAGCGCATCTTGCAGCTTGCTCCGGACGATGCTGAAGCGCGCGCGGGTCTGTCACAGGCGGCAGGCGTGAAGCACAGCGATTCACAGACTGGATCGCTGCGGGCCATGATCCTCAGCTCGCCCCCGGCAGGTGGGCTCTCTCCATCCGGTGGAACGCCGCTTTCGCCATCGATGATGTCGAATCGGCTGCTGACACCCGCGAACGGGACGGCGGTCTCGACCCAGTTCACACCCGCCGCAGGAACAGCGATGGCAAACGTAGGTCAGGAGCCGGGACAGGTGCCGGGACAGGTGGAAGACGAGGCGGCAAACATCATTGCCGAGACCGAGTCCTTCTTGCGTTTCGGTCTGTCGAAACGAGCACAGGATCACTTGCAAGAAGCACTTGGCCGGAATCCGAGCCTGAAGCCGGTGCGCGAGCGCTTGGTGAAGCTGTACGAATCGACGCGCGAGTACAAAAGCGCGATTGCCGAGCTACGCGTGCTGCTAAGTCAGTGCACCGATGTGCAAGAAGAAGTGCGCTACCTGCGCGAGATCCTGCGCATGGACGATCGCGATCAGGCCGCACAGCGGCGCTTGACCGTGATCACGGGTACGCACCGCATCGACTTGTCCAGCGTCGACGAGCCAGACGATGTCGAGATCTCGCTGGGCGATGATGCCGATGCGGCCCGGCGTGGCTGGACGGCGGCGGATCGCGACACATCGGAAGTTCCGCTGGCCGACTATCGCGAGATCAGCGAGAGCAAGCGATCGCACCCCGAACCAGGCGATGCGTGGGCTGCCAACGACGCCGCATCGACGTCCGAGGTTCCGGTCGCCGACTTTAAGAAGTACGTGGACCGATCCAAGCCTGACGCGAACATCGATCCGTCGCGCAGTGGCGAGGTCCGCAAGGTATCGGTATCGCGCAACAAGAACGCAGCATCGATGCCCGATTCGGCCGTTCCCGTCGAGATGGGGACACAGCCGACGCGTCCAAATCCGGTTGAAGTGGAAGCCGTTGCCGAACAGATGGCACTGACCAGCGGCACGCTCAAAGACGAGCTGGCCGAGGTCGACTTCTGCTTGCAGAAGTCTCTTCTTGACGACGCGCGCAAGCTGCTTGGCAAGCTGCTTGTGCGCTATCCGCACAGCAAGTCGGTACAGGCCCGGCAGGTTCGTCTGCAAGAACTGGAAGCGCAGGGCTCTGCGTCCGACGAAGTGGTGATCGATGTCGACATGGAGGACGTGCGCGAAGAAGTCATCCTGTCGCCCTCGCAGCGCAGCCTGCCGCCAGAGTTTGCTTCGACACACTCGCCAGCGGTCTCGCAGATCTCTTCGCCGCAGCCGAGCGCGATCAGTGCGGCGCAGCGCACGCCCCCGCCACCGGTCAGCGATGTGCGTCGCACGATTCCACCGCCGACCGCCGACGTCCGCCGCACGATTCCGCCGCCGACGGGTGAGCTTCGCCGTACGATTCCGCCGCCGACGGGCGAGCTTCGTCGCACGATTCCGCCGACCACTGGCGAGATGCGCGGCACGCTGCCACCTGAGTTTGCATCGCAGTCGAGTTCTCCTTCGGCCACCAGCGTTCGAGCATCGCAGCGCAGCCTGCCGCCGCCGCCGCCGCGTCCCAGCCGCATCATGAAGGTCATCCAGCTGCCATCGCCGGATGCGCCGTCGGATGGGGTGCCCAAGACGGTATCGCCATCCGAGTCATCGGGGGCGTTTCGCTTGGCGGTGTCGCTGCGCAATCGCGGGCAGTACGAACAAGCGATCGCCGAGTTCGAAAAGTGTCTGGGCGATGAACGACGAGCCGCGCGCGCGACCTTGATGATCGGCCTGTGCCATCGCGACCAGAACCGGGTGCGCGATGCGGTCGAGGCCTTCAAGCTTGGCATTCACATGCCGGGCGTGGGTGACGGCGATCTGGCCGAGCTGAACTACCAGCTCGGGCGCTCGTATGAGCTGCTCAACGATGCGCGAGAGGCCATCCACTTCTACCAGGCTGCGATGCGACGGGATGGCCGCTTCCGCGACGCTGCCGATCGCATCTTGGTGCTGCAGAAGAACCTGGCCGCCAAGTAGCGCGTTCGTCAGCCGGTGCCTTGGACCGCTTCGCGCCGTCGGGCCGACGCTCTGATCTGGGCGTCGGGTGCCGCGCCCGGGCACGGCTAGCTGGCGGGGGCCCGGGGACGCTGCAGGGCAGGGCCCGGGGAACTGCGAACGTTCCGCCGACCATTGCGGCTATACTGAAAAGGATGGCTTCTGACGAGCGGGACAGTACGCCTCTGATCCGGCCGAACTTGCGCCTGGTCACGTCGCCCCCGGGCGGAGCCAGCGAGACATCCGTCGAGCCGAGTGGTCCCTCGTCCAGCGAACAGCTTGCGCTGCTGCGCGAACAGTATCTGTTCGGGGCGCGACTGCTGCTGCATCAGCCTGCCGCCTGCCGCAACGGCTATCGCCTGTTCTGGGTTCGTGGGCGCGATCTGGGCTGGATTGACCTTGAAGCCTCGCCGGAAAACTACGCCGTCTTGGGCTACCACGAGCAGTGCGACTTACAGCTTCCCAAGCGACCGACCATCAGCAATCGCCATGTCCTGGCTAGCTGCTTTTTGATCGATGGCAGCACTCCGGTTCTGCGCCTGCTGGATCTGCACACCAGCCATCCCTTTACGATCGATGGGCAGCCGCGCACTTCGATCTGCGTGATGGGGCCGCTTCTAATCGGCCTTGGCGACTGTGCGTTGGGCTGTGTACCGCTGCCGGAATTCCATCAGCGGCTGGGTCTGCAGGGCGATGCGCAGCTGTTACCGCCGCTGCGCAGCGTCGAAGCCGAGCTACCGCCCGAGGATCTGAATGGCGTCGGTGGCAAGTCTTCCCAGCACATGACGCATGTCACCATCCTGCCGCGTTCCCGCCGACTGGAAGATGCCGTCGCCGAGCCGCGCAGCAGCGGATCCCGCATCGCCGGTATGCCGGCCGCACCGGGGTTTGCCCGCTTGACCCTGCAGCGCCAGCAGCGCGCCGTCTCCGTCGAGATCAGTGAAGCAGACCTGTACGCCGGTGTGATGATCGGCCGCTCGGAGTCCTGCTTGGATCGCGGTCTGCGTCAGGTCCTGTCTGGCCAGATCTCGCGTTTGCACCTGCTGCTTCTGGCTGAAAAGCGCCGCGTCTATGCCATGGACTTGTGTTCGACCAACGGCACTTGGTTTCATGAACGGCGGGCCCGTCGCATCCCGCTTTCCGACGAGGGAACGCGTCTGGTGCTGTCCGGAAACGACTCCAAGGTCGAGCTAACTTGGCATCCCCGCACGAAAACTAGTTGACATCGCCCCCCCAGGTCGGATAGCTCTTTGGGACCTCACTCGTCGGTGAGTTCGGGGCGTAGCGCAGCCTGGTAGCGCACCTGGTTCGGGACCAGGGA
>JAYRFD010000270.1:0-1711 GCA_041908565.1 Polyangia bacterium
AAATCCTTGCTCGCGAAGTAAGCCAAGAGCTTTTGGCACAGACGCGTCAGGGCGCGATTACCAAAGCCACGCGCGTCCCCCTGGTCGTACAGGGCGTCAACTTTGGCACGGTGACGCTGCTGCCCGATGGCAGCCTGGATACCAGCGAGCTGCGCGCCATCGACGCAGACCTGACGGTCCGCCCGTTTGGCTGGAAGGGCACACACGCAACGCTGCGCCGCTTTGCGGAAGAGGCGTTTCAAGTGCACCACGGCCTGCAGTCCAGCGTGCTGCTCGACATGTCGCAGCGCTATGGCCAGCTGCCCCGCGAGGCGTCACCGGCCACACGGGCGGTGCTTGCGGCCTTGGGTGATGGCCCCCCGGAAAACCCAGACAAGGACCGCCAAAACCAAGAGCTCTCGGGCGCCATGTTGACGTCCATGACCGTGTACCTGTCTCTGTTGCCGCTGCCGATGATCGATCCACCTCGTTCCCCGGATCTGCGCGCAGCGTGGCGCGATGGACTGGCCGCGTTCGACGAACTTGGCTGCACGAGCTGTCACAAGCCCAGCTGGCAGATCCGCGAACCCGTCTGGGAAGACCACGGTGAAGACGAGACCAGCCACGTCTCTCTCAAGCTCGATCTGCGCAAAGACATCCGCAATGGTCCGCCTCTGCGCCAGTACAACGTCGCGATCAACACATACGAGATCTTTCCATTCACGGATCTGCGTCGCCATGACATGGGGCCCGGCTTGTCCGATGCCGCGCAGGGTCACGCCGACAAGTCAGGCAAGCGGGACGAACGAAGCAGCGCCTTCCGGCAGGGACCCGATATTCCTCCTTCCTATTTCCTGACGCGTCCGCTGTGGGGGCTGGCGGACTCGGCACCTTATCTGCACGACGGTCGCGCCCAGACTTTGCACGACGCGATTGTGCTGCACGGAGGCGAAGCGCAGCAGGCGCGCGACGCCTACGTCAAGCTGCCGCCCGAGCGCATGCGGGCTCTGCAGGTGTTCCTTTTCTCTCTGTCGCGTCCGCTGCTGCCCGAGGTCACGCTATGAGCTCTCGCCTTCGGTTCGTGTTTCTTTCCTTGCTTGCGCTGGGCAGCGGCAGCGCATGCACGCGACGCAGCACAGCGCAGCCGATTCCACCGATTGGCAACCTTGCGCCACGCAGCTCTGGTCCAGCCGACGTGGCCAGCGATGCCCGTCGAGCCATCAGCGAACGAATCGCGCAGCGCGAGCGCCAGTATCGCGAGCTGTACGAGCCCGGATCGATTTCGCGGAGCTTGCGAATCGAGCAGCGCGACATCGACTCGCGGCGCGTTCCGCTGCCCAAGCTGGTTGAGATCGGTCGTGATCTATTTGCCCAGGACTTCACGCTGGCCATGGGTCTGGGCAACGGTCTTTCGACGCAAGGATCCAAGCTGGCCGGCAACCGCCCAGCCCCGAATCTGCGCCATGTTCACTACCAAGACTTCGGCGGTCCCGATGGCACGCGCTGCATCGGCTGCCACCACGTCGGCGGGGCTGGTGGCGCAGGCTTCCGCTCTGACAACTCGTTTGTCGATGGCGATGGCGATGTGCCAAGCAGCGGCTTGGAACGCAATCCGCGTCCGCTGTTTGGTGCCGCGGTGCTGCAGCGGCTTGGCGAGGAGATGACCCACGAACTGCAAGCCCAAGTCCGCCATGCGCTATCACATCTGCCGGCAGGAGAAAGCCAGGTACTG
>JAYRFD010000271.1:0-3926 GCA_041908565.1 Polyangia bacterium
ACAGCGGCTTTTCGACGCAGATCGCGCGAGAGACACCGTTGTACTTGCCGTGGCGCGTCACCATGATCACGCGGTAATCGAGGCCGCTTTTGCCGATGATGTCGGCGAAGTTCTTGTTGATGTTGTTCTGAACCGCCAGGATCTCGTCGGCCATGCTGCCCGAGTTGTCGATGACGAAGATGATGTCGACGGGTTTTTTGCCCAGCGTGGCCTCGGCCTTGACACTGGCGCAGGCGGCATCGCGATCCCGCGGCCTGCGCAGGTCCACGCCCGACAGATCTCGTCGGTAGTCGGCCAGGCTCATGTCCAGGCCATCGGTGTCCGGATCTTCATCGGTATCGAGGCGCGTGGCATTGCAGGCAGGCGCGGACGACAGGGCGCAGGCGAACAACCACACAGGCAACTTCTGGGTCCAGGTGTTGAGCTTTGCCATCGTGATTCCTCGATTCTCGAGCGACGGTGGGTGGTTTTTAGACGCTGGGCCTGGATCCGTGTCGGGACGCGTCCGGTGCACAAGACGACGAACGAGCCGACGAGACTGTAAGGCGGAAACCGAGGCCAACTCCTTGTGATTATTGGCCTTTTAGACCCGTCGCGCCCCCGCCTGCAAGAGAAATGCTTGGCGAGGGACGCGCTTGTGGCGCGCTGGCGTCCGGTTTGGTGCAGGGGACCAACCACTGCCCTGGCAGCCGGGGGGCGTTTCGGTAAGGTGGCGCCTTAGATGCGAAAAATATTAAGAGAGCCAAATAACTAATAAATCTAGCCGTGATAAGATGGCTTCCGTGGCTGCGCGCACCTTCACGCTGGGCAGGTATACCTGCGTCGAGCGGCTCGGCTCAGGACCTGTAGGAGAGGCCTGGCGGGCCAAGCGGTTTGGGCTGGTCGGGGTCGAGCGGCAGGTCTACATCCACAAGCTGGCGCCGGTGCTGAGCAAGGACGCTGGCGCGCAGGGGCGCTTGGCGGGTGCACTGAAGGCCTATGCCGAGCTAGAGCGCGACGGTGTCCTGCGTCTGATCGAATCGACGACAGCCGCCATTGATGCCTTCGTCGTCTGCGAGTTCCCCGGCTTTGCCGACCTGCGCAAGCTGCGCAGCGGCTTTGAATCGATCGTCGACCGAGACCGAGACCGCGACCGAGCGCAAGCGCAGTGGACCGGCATCGTGCTGTTCTTGGGGCGCTCGCTGACGGGGCTGCTGTCGACGGCGCAGACAAGTGGGCTGTGGCACGGGCTTTTGTCCCCGGCCTCGATCTGGATGTGTCCAGATGGCAGCATCCGCGTGTCTGAACTGGGTCTGGCCGCGCTGTTGCCGACGGTGGTGTGGACGCAAGATGCGTCGATCAAGGCCCTGGCCAGCTATCTGCCGCCCGAGGTGTTAAGCGGCGCTTCACCCCCCGGACCCGAAAACGACCTGTTTTCTGTCGGTGCGATCCTGGCCGAGCTTCTGACGCAAGCGCCCGGTGGCCCGAGCCCGCTGGGCACCGCCCTGCGTGAGATCGCCGACCGCGCGCGCACGACGAGCCGCAGTCAGCGCTTTGCCAGCATGGCCGAGTTCGCCAAGGCTCTCGAATCGCTGCCCGACGCGGAAGTGTCGCCTGATTCGGTGCGTCAGACGCTGGGCCGCATCGCCGAGCAGTTCCTGCTGGCCGGCGATACGGTTCCGCAGCCCGTGACCATCAGCGAGCGAAGCTCTGCCGAGCCGCTGCCGCCGCCGCCGGGAAAGAGCGGCGACAACAAGGTATCCGCCCGCATGCGGCTGTCCGCGCCGGGCGAGACCTCTGGACACGCTGTGGGGCGGGACATCAGCAAGCCGGATGCTCCTTCGGCTGCGGGCAAGAAAGCGGATGCGGTACCGCGTGGCGAAAGCGAAGACACGCCGCTGCCGCAGTCCCGTCCGCTGCTGCTGACCAACCCCAAGATCTCGGCGAGTGCCGGCGCCAGTACCAGTTCCAGCGACGGTGCGGTCAGCGGTCCGGTGCCCACCAAGCAGTCGGGTCCGCAGGCGCAGGTGTCGGCCAAGAACAGCCAGCCTCCACGCGCCAAGAGCAAAGAACCCGGCAAGCATCGATCGGGCATCGACTGGCTGACCTCGTCCAGCGATTCCATGTCGACCGAGCCGCCTGCCTTGGCAGAACAAGAAGCCAAAGCGGCGCCAGCCCCCAAGACAACGTCGGTGCCGCCACGCGGTGCGGCGGCCGTCCAGACCTCGGGTGCCGCCAAAGACAGCGGGCGCACAGCCCAGGTCGGGCGCGGCAGCAGCAACCCACCGGCGTCGGGACCCGCTGGAGCCAAGCGACGATCCAACCCGGTGTCGGTGAACCCCAAGGCCCGCGTGGCCGCCAGTCCGGCCGCCAGCGCGTCGACGCCGACGGCCGATCAGCCCGTGGGTCAGGCGCTGGATGCGGTCCTGCCAGCCAAGGGCGACGGTGCCGAGGCTTGGGGGCATGCTCCGAACACGCTGTCGCTCAACGAAACCAATCCGGCGCTGGCGCCGGTCAAGGTCTCGGTTGCCAAGCCGCCGGCGGTGCCTGAAGCCAAGCCGGCCGATTCTGCCGAGCTTTTGGCCAAGGCGGCTGCCGCCTTGAGCCAAGGGCCGGCGGTCCTCGAACCGTCGGGCGTTGTCGTCGAGCCAGAGCCCAGTGAAGGCAAGCGTCGATCGGGACCGATCTCGGAACCGCAGCCGCGGGTCCTGACCAGCACAGCCCCGGCTGAGATCGTCGCTGTGAACGGGGCTGCGCCGATAGCATCTGCGACCGTTGAGCCTGCCGTATCGCCAGCGCCAGCGACGCTGGACAACACGCCGCCGATCCCGGGCGATGTGGCGATCGAGAGCCCTCCGGCTCCGTCGGGTCGTCGCACGGTTATGCTGGCAGTCCTTGGCAGTCTGCTATTGGCCGGTGTGTTCATCGTCTACAAGCTGGTCAGCGGTCCACCGACCGGTCAGACTGGCGCCACCGATGCCAGTGCAGAGACAAGCGACGCCGGCTCGACCACGGGCACCGGCAAGTCCCAAGAGGCCGCGGCGACCGACGTAGTTGTGAACAGCAGCCCAGCCGGCCGCGTCTTTTTCGACGGCGTCGACAAAGGCAAGTCGCCGCAGACCATCAAGTGGCCGGGCGGATCGCACAAGCTGGTGGTGGTTGCCGATGGGCACAAGATCCTGCGACGCGATGTGACGGCAGCGGGCACGCTGGACCTGAAGCTGGATCCGGCGCGCCTGCCCGAAGACATCCAGGGCGCGGCGCAGATCAAAGTCACCTGCAAGACCGACGGCAAGCTGCGCATTTTCGTCGACGGACACGACAGCGGATTGGGTTGCCCGGCGGAAGACCTCAGCATCTCGCCCGGCAAACACACGCTGACCTTTGTCGATCCGGCGGCCCCATCCTCGGACAAGCCCAAAGAGAAGAAGATCAAGGCCAAGAAGGGCAAGAAGCCCACCAAGGTCAAGGTCAAGTTCTAGCGTCGTATCGCGGCCTGCCCGTCGCTGGCACCGGCTGTTGACGCCCACCGCGGACGTCCGCCGCTGGCATTCAGCGCGGACACCCGTTGCTGGCCCTCAGCGCGTTCTGGGGACGTTGGCAGCCATCCTGGCTGTGTCGCTTCCCTTGGCTCGCGGTCTCGCGCGCCGTCGTGTCTGGTTGGTCTAGTCCGGTGACTGTGCGTCGGGTCGGCGGTGGACGCTTGGGGCTGCGTGCTTCTGTGTTAAGACGCGATTCCCAGCGCGTCATCCGACGCAGCGTTTGAAGGCATAGGCCACAGCGAAGGCGCAAGCCAGGGCAGGAACGCAATGCAGGTCGCAGTCACCGGAGCATCGGGTTTGTTGGGCGCCAACTTGGCGATTCTTCTTTTGCAGCAGGGGGCGCGCGTGCGCTGCACCCGTCGGGGCCAAAGCGCGGTGGGGCACCTGGCCGAATTCCCGATCGAG
>JAYRFD010000272.1:0-4236 GCA_041908565.1 Polyangia bacterium
ATGATCGCGTTCCGCGATCGCACCGCGCAGGAGCTAGGTCTGGACCTGCGCGTGTACACCAATCAGCAGGCCTTGGCCGAGGGCATCAACCCCTTCGATCACGGCTCGGCGTACTACACCGATGTGATGAAGACGCACGCGCTGAAGCAGGCCTTGGATCAGGGCGGCTATACGGCGGCGATCGGCGGCGCGCGTCGCGATGAAGAAAAGTCGCGAGCCAAAGAGCGCGTGTTTTCGGTTCGGGCTCCCGGTCATCGCTGGGATCCCAAGTCGCAGCGGCCCGAGCTTTGGGACCTGCCCAACACCCGCCTGCGCGACGGCTGCACGCTGCGTGTGTTTCCGCTTTCCAACTGGACCGAAGCCGATGTCTGGCAGTACATCGCGCAAGAAGGTCTGCCGATCGTTCCTTTGTACTTTGCCAAGCCGCGTCCGGTTGTGCGACGGGGCGACGCGCTGATCATGGTCGATGACGAACGCATGCGGCTTCTGCCCGGCGAAGTGCCCGAGCAGCGCATGGTCCGCTTTCGCACGCTGGGCTGTTATCCGCTGTCGGGCGCCATCGAAAGCACTGCCACCACGCTGGCCCAGATCGTCGAAGAGACCCTGGCTTCGCGCCTGTCTGAACGGCAGGGACGCGTCATCGATCACGACGGCACCGCATCGATGGAGCGCAAGAAGCAAGAGGGGTACTTCTGATGTCGGTCGCAGCGAAATCCAGTCCCGCTTCGACGGCGGATGGTGTGGCGTCGCATGAAGGAAGGCCGCCAACGTCCCTCGCTGTTCCGCCTGCATCCGATGCCGCTGTCGATCGTCGGGATCTTTTGCGCTTCATCACCTGCGGCAGTGTCGACGACGGAAAATCGACGCTGATCGGTCGCCTGCTGTGGGATGCCGGCGCGCTGCCGGAAGACACCATCGCCGCCCTGGCTCGCGATTCCTTGCGGCACGGCACGCAGGGCGAAGATCTGGACTTCGCGCTGCTTCTGGACGGACTGCAGGCCGAGCGCGAACAAGGCATCACCATCGATGTCTCGTATCGCTTCTTTGCGACCGCGCGCCGCAAATTTGTGGTCGCCGACACGCCGGGTCACGAACAGTACACCTGCAACATGGCGACCGGAGCGTCGACGGCACAGCTAGCCGTGCTGCTGATCGATGCGCGCAAAGGCGTGCTGTTGCAGACGCGTCGTCACAGCCGCATCGTGCGCATGCTGGGCATCCGTCACGTCGTCATCGCCGTCAACAAGATGGACTTGGTCGGCTGGGATGCCGCGCAGTATGCCGCCATCGAAGCCGACTATCGCGCGTTCGCCGCTGATCTGGACTTCGCGCGCATCGACTTCATCCCGCTGTCGGCCCTGCGCGGCGACAACCTTTTCCAGCCAAGCGAGCACACGCCGTTTTATCAAGGGCCGACGCTGCTGTCGCTGCTTGAGACCATCCAGGTCGGCGAGCCCGCTGGCGATGCGCTGTGTCTGCCGGTCGCCTGGGTCAATCGTCCGCACCTGGATTTTCGCGGCTTCGCCGGGCGGATCGCGGCGGGCTGCGTGCGTCCCGGCGATCGCGTGCGCGTCGTGCCGTCGGGCGCGTCATCGTCCGTCGATCGCATCGTCAGTCTGGATGGCGATCTGCCGCAGGCCGAACGGGGTCAGTCGATCACGCTGACGCTCGCCGATGAAATCGACATCAGTCGCGGCGATGTCATCACGTCGTATGACTCTCCCGTCGAGTGCGCTGATCAGTTTCAGGCCCAGCTGTTTTGGATGAACGAACAGCCGCTTTTGCCCGGCCGCATTTACGAACTGAAGATCCACGGTCGGCGCGTCGGCGCGCAGATCACCGACATCAAGTACCGCATCGACGTCAACAGCGGTGCGCACCTGTCGGCCAAGTCGATTGGCAAAAACGAGATCGCGGTCGTCAACCTAAGCCTGGATCGCCCGGTGCCCTATGCGCCGTATGCGCAGAGCCGTGTGCTGGGCGGTTTCATCTTGGTCGACCGTTTGTCGACGGATACGCTGGCTGCGGGCCTGATCGACTTTGCCCTGCGGCGGTCCGCCAATATTCACTGGCAAGCCGTCGACATCGACCGCAGCGCGCGCGAGGCGCAGAAGCTGCAGCGGGCATGCTGTGTGTGGTTCACCGGACTTTCTGGATCGGGCAAGTCGACGATCGCCAACCTGCTGGAAAAGCGCCTGCACGCTGCCGGCAAGCACACCTATCTTTTGGACGGCGACAACATCCGGCATGGGCTGAACCGCGACCTGGGCTTTACCGACGCCGATCGCGTCGAAAACATCCGTCGCGTGGCCGAGGTCGCGCGCCTGATGGTCGATGCCGGACTGATCGTGCTGGTGTCGTTTATCTCGCCCTTCCGATCCGAGCGATCGTTTGCGCGAAGTCGCTTTGCGTCCGGCGATTTTCTTGAGATCTTCGTCGACACGCCGCTTGCCGTTTGCGAGTCGCGCGATCCCAAGGGCCTGTACAAAAAAGCGCGGGCCGGTGCTCTTGCGAACTTCACGGGCATCGACAGTCCCTACGAAGCCCCCGTTGATCCAGAGCTACGCATCGACGGCGCAGCGCACAGCGCAGTCGATGCCGCCGAGCAGGTGGCCAGTATGCTGTTGCGCCAGGGATAAGCGGCGATGATCGGGCTGGACTTCGATCTGGGCATGGCATCGGGCAGCGGAGTGGTGCTGCTGACGGCGCTGCTGGCCGCGCTGATCTCGGGTGCGATTGGCTATGGTTTTTCGACGCTGCTCGTGCCGGTGGCGCTGCTGTATTACACCAGCCGTGTGCTAAACCCCGGCCTGGTCTTGGCCGAGATCGCGCTGAATGTGCTGGGCCTGTGGCTGAATCGCGGGGCACTGCCGCGGGTCTTCCGGCGCGTGCTGCCGATGATCGTCGCGTCGATTCCCGGCATCGTCTTGGGCGTGTGGGTGCTCAAGGTCGCGCGGGCGGACTGGCTGCGCTTTGGCACCTATGTGGTGCTGCTGCCGCTGGTGCTGCTGCAGGCCGCGGGACTGCGGCGACCGATGCAGCCCGGCAGCCGGGCCGAGCTTCCACTGGGCCTGGGCATCGGTGTGCTGTATTCGACGACGACGATCTCGGGCCCACCGCTGGCGCTGCTGTTTTCCAATCAAGGGCTGGCGCAGGACGAATTCCGCGCGTCGCTGGCCCTGTTCCGCGTCGTCGAATCGGTGGCCACCGCCATCGTCTACCTGACCTTGGGCCTGTATTCGCCGGGCAGTCAGCAGGTGGCGCTTTTGATCCTGCCGTGCATCGTGCTGGGCGTGCCGATCGGGCGCTTGCTCATCGGCAAGATCGATGCCGAGCTATTCCGTCGCCTGTGCATGGCGCTTGACGCGTGGCTGATCAGCTTCGGCCTGTCGCGTCTTCTGCTGGGCGAACGCCCCGCCATCGCGCGCTTGGCCTATGCGCCGCTGGTGATCGTCGTGATCCTGGACGCCGTCATCCTGGTTCGCTTCTTGGCCGCGCGTCGGCTGTCCGCCGTAAATCCGTCGTCGGGCAGTCAGGTGCCGTAAGGCGATGATCAGAACTCGAAGTTGATGCCGGCGTTGAAGGTCAGGTCGCTGAGGTCGAGCTTGTTCTTCTGCGCCCAGCCGCTCATAAAGGCGCTGTGCAGCTCGACGAACAGCGACACGCGGTTCAGGCCGATCTCGGCATCGATCACGCGCGAGGCCTGCAGATCGATGGCGCTTAGATCCAGCGCCAAGCCAGGGTGCACAACCAGGCCGTAGGTGGCGCCGGAGGCATCGCGGGTCACCGTCGATCCGCTGCTGTCCTGGGTGGTGACCGTCGACACAAAGCTGGCGCTGCTGCCGACCCACCAGAAATAGGCGCCAAAGCCGGCCTTGATGTAGGGGATCAGCGGAATGCGGAAGCGCTTGGAAAGCTCGTCGAAGCGATAGACCAGAAGCAGCGACACCGGCACCAGGTTGAAGATCGTCTCGTCGCCCGAGATGCAGGATGAATAGGGCACGGTGACGCGTTCGGTCCCTTTGCCGTCGGCCGTGGCCTGGTCTTTGCGGTACACGCGCCAGCCGTTGATGTCGCCATCGACGCTGCAGGCTGGTCGAGAGCTCCCCGCCACCGACGTAAAGGCCGGTGCGCTGATGCGATAGTAGCCACCGCTTAGCCCCACCCCCAGCGAGCCAAAGCGGTTCAGGAACTGGTAGTCGACTTCGCCCTGCGTCAGAAGCCCGCGGTTCGGTG
>JAYRFD010000273.1:0-3124 GCA_041908565.1 Polyangia bacterium
AGCCTGTCTCCCGATGCGCAGAGCGCGCTATTGGGCGTGCTGACCGGCAGTGACCTCAGCAGCTCGGGCGAGCGTCGCCGTCGTCGTCGAGATACCCGCATCATCGTGGCCAGCGGCAAGCACATGCAGAAGGGCGCAGCCGAAAGCGGCTTTCTGGCCTGCCTGCACGAACGCATCGAAGCAACCGTCGTGTTGCTTCCCCCACTGCGCGAGCGACGCGAAGACATCCTGCTGTTGGCGCAGTACTTCGCGGGACCCGGCTTCCGGCCATCGCCGCGGCTGGTGTCGCGCCTGCTTGCGCACTCGTGGCCGCGAAATGTGCCCGAGCTTGCGCAGGTGGTCACGCGCGTCGAGAGCGGCAACGAAGAAGACGTCTACGCCAGCTTGTCGGCGCAGATGCATCCGCTGCACGAGACCTTGCTCGACTAGCCGCGCGCCGCATGTGGGCGGCTACATGCAGGTGGCCAGCTTGCGGGGCGGTGGGCGCTTGACGGGGCGTTTGGATGCGCCTTTTTCGACGATCTCGAAGCAGCCTGACAGCTTGTCGCTGTCGCTGCACTTGCCGTACTCGTGCCCTTCCATGTCGTAGTGCTGAAACAGGCAGAAGCCTTGGCAGTCGTTGCCATCGCGACACGCCTTGCCAGCATCGCGGGTCTTGCAGTTGCAAGCGGGCGCTTTGCCGGGGCCGAAGGGGCCCCAGGTGCCGCTGCACTTGTCGCAAGCGGCCTTGGCGGAATCAAGCGCCGCGTTCTTCACCAGCAGCTTGGCGCGCGCCGCTTCTGGGGTCCGGTCGCGCTGTCCAGCCGGGCGGAAGTACACCACAGTCTCCAGATCGCCGGGCGTGGTCCACGGCACTTTTTCTTGCCACACCTGACCCGGCGGCACGACGGAGGCTGGGTTGTAGTCAATGCTGAAGCTGCGACGATCGCCTTCGTACATTTCAAGCTGCACCACTTCCAAGAAGTCCTGCGAGCAGTTCTTGGCGCGCACCGGAATATCGCCGTCGCAGTTGCGATGGTTGGCATCGCACTTCAGCTTGACGTCGGTCGCGGCGACAGTGACCGAGCCGGCTCCGGCGCAGACCATCTTGGCGGCGGCTCCGACGCCAGACGCTTCCGACTTGGCGGGTTTGGCCGGGGCGCTGGCGGCACTCGCAAGGGTGATGCCGGCGACAAGCAGGCAGCCCATGGGCAGGTGCAGGAAGGGACGCACAGATCGATCAGGGGAAGATGTGAGCATGGCCCGCCATACTACGGTCCTGCTGGATCGCACAAGCCCCCGACGTGCAGCGGCACCAGCGCAGGTCTGGCCGGCGTGGGTCAGCGCTCGGCGGCTTCCTTGGGCATTGGCTCGGGCGATAGCTCGTGGAAGAAGCGCAGCAGCTCTTGGTGACGGGCTCGCGCATCGCGACGCCCAAGGTCGATCAGCTGGGCTGCGAATTCTCCGTCGAACAACACGTAGGACAGCAGGTCCGATTCATCGGCGAACTCATGTTCGCCCAGGCGGCGCAGGGCGTTGGCCAGAAGCCCCTGATTGCGGGCTGCGAACGTCGGCGAACGGACGTACTCTGCTGCCAGGTGGCCAATGTTCTCCGATGCGTCGATAAGCAGCGCCGCTAGCGGGCGCAGACCCTGCCTGGGCTCGCGATAGCCCAGCTCTTGGTTCAGCTGATCGACGAATGTATCGCCGAAGCGTCGCTGTCCGGCCAGCAGCATGCGGTTGATACGCTGCAGCCGTTCGATGTCGTTTTCGACGCGATCCAAAAGCAGCGCGTTCAGCGCCTTGCCAACCAAGAACCATGGGCCGGGCAAGGCTGCGTCGGTCTGGACGGCGGGAGCCAGCGGTCGTTCGTACATGTAGCGCGGGTTGATGACCAGAATGCCGTCGGCCCCCAAGTGGCGGGCGGGTGAAAGCGGGACGTTCTGCCGCAGGCCTCCGTCGCAGTAGAAGTCGCCGCCGATCTTCACCGCAGGGAACATCAGCGGGATGGCAGCGGAAGCCAGCGCGTGTTCAAGCTGCAGTTCGACATGCTGCGCGACCACTTTGCGATCGTTTGACCACTGCTTCTGACCGCCGTGCTGTCCGCCGACGAAGACCACCGTCGTGCCGGTTGCGATGTGCGTGGCCGAAACGGTGACGCCATGCAGCAGCCCCGATCGCAGGTGTTCCGTGATCCGTGGGAACGAGATCCCGGCGCGGATGACATCTTCCATGCCCACCGGATCGATCATTCCTCCGTATCGAGTGCCCGACGCCTCTTCCTGTCTGGCCTGGCGCCCCAGCAAGCTGCCGACGAAGCGCGCGATGTAGCCAGGATGCAGCAGCATGACGTCGTTCATGCGCAGGCCGGTCCACTGCTGCACAAGCTGTCGTGCCCGCGAGCGCGGCGCATCGGCCAGTGCGGCCAGGGCACAGCCGTTGATCGCTCCGACCGACGTGCCGCAGAAGATGTCGATCGGCGGATCGCGGCCCAGATCGCGTGGTAGCTCTTCGGCGATGTATTGCACCACGCCGATCTCATATGCACCGCGGGCGGCGCCTCCTGCCAGCACCAAGGCCACACGTCCCGGCGTAGGGTACAGGTAGGAAGGTCGAGAGACAGGAGTCATCAGCCCATCATACGAGACAGGCAGACCAGAAGATCGGCGACTGTACGCGAGCGCGCGACCGCGCTGCTAGGCGTCGACCGTGCGGCGTGTGGGGATCTTGCTCATCGCGCGTTCGGCCATGGCGGTGATGGTGAGCGAAGGATTGACACCCGGGTTGGCCGAGATCGCAGAGCCATCGATGACGCGCAGACCGGGATAGCCAAACACCCCGTGATCGCGATCGATGACACCATCGTCCGCCGATTCGCCCATGCAGCAGCCGCCCAGGATATGGGCGGTGGTCGGAATGCCAAGCAGGGTCTCGGTCGCCAGGGTCGCCAAGTCACCGTCGATCTCGCGGGCGATGCGTCGGGCAAGCTCTGTCGCTTCGGGAATGTTGGCGGCCGGCGCCGGACCTTCGCCAAGCTGTGACGTCAAGCCGCGCCGGAACCCAGTGGCCAGCGACCGTCCACGCTGCAGCCGGATGTAGCCTTCTAGGCTGCGCATGTACAGAAGGATGATGCTGCGGCGGGCAA
>JAYRFD010000274.1:0-3720 GCA_041908565.1 Polyangia bacterium
CGTTACCTGAACGTGGCGCCGGTGCTGAAGCAGCTTGCCGACGACGCCGGCTATCAAGCGATCCTGATCCGGGACGATGCCGAACAAGACGATGACCTGTGGCACAGCGACTGGGTGCTGCTCACCAGCAGCCCCGCCGAGCTTGGCGCCGCATCCATCCAAAGCCGCACGAGCCCGATCCAGCCCATCCCTGGCCTGCGCTTGTGGACCGACGACTTCAACAACCTGTTTCAGATCCTGAAGTAGTCTGCCCATCGTCTACACGGCAGAGTCCGCGACAGCACAGACCGTGTCCGCGGCCACCGCGGCTTAGCGCACGGCGTGTCGGTTGCTGCGACGGCCGACCGGTGTCGCCTCGGCCATCGAACGCCACAGCCGTTCGATGGCGGCCCCCCGGTTGCGGTTCTTGATGCTGCCCACCATCGCTTGCCGGATGACGCCTTGCGCATCCACCAGCAGCGTGATCGGCTGCGTGTCGATGCCCAGCGATGCGCGCAGATCGTCGGTGGTGGTGCGCAGCGGACTTTCCATCGGCAGCTGACTGCGATGGCGCAGCCAGAACGACGCCACTTCCTGCCGAGGGCTGTCGCCCGGCGGGTCGCTGATGAACAAAAAGCGCACGTCCGGAGTCGACTGCCAGCCATCGACCAGCCCCTTTAATTTGGGAAACTCTTCCAAGCATGGCGTGCAGTGCGTGGCCCACAGGTTGATGACATACAGCTTGGCGGCCGGCACGGCATATGGCTTCCAGTCGTTTTCCAGACTGGAAAAGGCTTCCAGCTGTTGCAGTGGCAGGCGTCGGTGCAGCAGCTGACCTTCGATCTCGGCCAGCAGAGCCGCAGCGACCGGCGCCCCGGACGAGGCCGTCGCGCCCGCAGCCCACGCGCGTGAATCGCCCAGCCATCGACTTGACAGCTGCGACGACACGCCTGCCGCCCCCATGCACAACACCACAGCGCCTACGCCTGCCGACAAAAACGGAGATTTGAAATTAACAGTCCGCACGGAATATCCACACTCCTCGGTTGAGATCTCGGGTTTCCCCAAGACCCGGTTGGTCGACGATACGATCGATGTCGTTCTTCGTCGCTGGATAGGCATAGATCCAGCGCTTGATGCGCGCCAAAGGCACCCCGCGATCGCGCATCATTTCTTCGGCAATGCCAGCCCGCCGAATTGCTTCTTCTTCACCCGACTCGGGCGATGACACCACCATGAACACGGTGCTGCCCAGCAAGGCGCGCCGCGTCATCCGCGCCAGCCGTTCCACGCGAAAGGACGGCACTGCGCTGCCCGCATTTGGGATGTAAAGCACCTCATGCGGCAAGTGCGACATCATCTTCAGAAAGCGTCCGCGGTGCTCTGGATCCGCCGCGATGACGGCCGGACGGATCTGCTTGGTGGTGCACATCTGCTGCTCGCCTTCGGCGGCCGTGCACTCTTTCTGAACATTCTCAAGCAGCGTGCGTAGCTCTGGCGTGCACAGCGCCATCGTCAGCCCGTCCGTGACTTCGCTGCGAAGCTGCTTCAGCTCAAAGTGTTGCTGGGTGATCTGGCGACTCATGGTGTCCATGCGCGCCGCCAGACCGCTCACACAGCCAGCCCCTAGCAGGGCCGACACGCCCAGCCAGCCAAACAACGTTCTGAACACGATTATCCTCCCCGCAGAATCCGAATGACCACCGATTGAGGAAGCTGTTTCACCGGCACACCCACCAGCGCCTGTTCCAAGCAGGTATCCAGCGCATTGCGACGCACGCTGGGCGGAGCCTCTACGGTGTGCAGCGTGCCGCTGCGTTCCAGCCGAATGCTGCTGCCGTCCAGGCCGCCGATGTCGCCCAAGGTCGTGCGCAGGCAGGTCTGAATGGCAAACGCCTGCGTGGGTGAGTGATGACCCACCACTTCATAGACGCGCGATGCCGATCCGCTGGGCCGACGATTCGTATTGCCGCGCGCCGCGACCGCCGTCTTGTTGGGCGCAGAATCCCCAGCTCCTCGCCGATCCGTACGAGGGGACTCCGTTGTCTTTGACAACCCACCAGCAGCCATTGGATCTGCGCTGCTGGGTCGATCTTCCATGGCAGGCTGCGCTGGATCCGCGATGGGGTCTTGAGCCTCCGCGATGTGGATGGGACCCGCGGACGGATTCGTCGCCGTGTGTGCCACGACACTTGCGGCGCTCTGCCCGACCCCGGCTGCCGCGGATCCAGTCACAGCAATCGGCGCCCGCGGGGGCACATCGACAGAGCGCGCCGGCACGCGAGCCGACAGCGCGATCGCCGCCAAGCTGACCGCCAGCGCAGACGTGCCGCCAATTCCGGCCGACCACAGCACCCGCTTGCGGGCAAAGTTGCGCAGGATCTCGCCATGGCGGTCGCCCATGGTGCTGGGCGTCATGTGCATCGAGATCGCGGGCTCTTGAAACACCGTGAAGCTGGTTGCACCGATAGCAGCCAAGAAGTGCTGGATGCTGGGAAAGCGATCCGCGGGCTCTTTGCTCAGCGCGCGCTTGATGGCTTCGCGAAGCTGCGGCAGACCGACCTGCAGCTCTGGCGGATCTTCCGACACCGTGCGCGCCATCGCTGAATACGCCGTGTCGGTCGGCGAAGTGAACGCGGCCTGGCCACTTAGCAGCTCGTACAAGATGGCGGCCAGCGCGAACTGATCGGCGGCCGGTCCCAGCTTGGCGGACTGTCCATACACCTGCTCGGGCGCCATATAACCCGGCGTTCCGGCGATCGTGGCGTTGGTCTTGATCGGTGCATTTTCCGACGCCAACACCGACATCTTGGCGATCCCGAAGTCCAGAATCTTCACATAGTTCGGAAACGGTCCGCGCTTGCACAGGAAGATGTTGCTCGGCTTCAAGTCTCGGTGCGTGATGCCCATGGCGTGGGCGGTCGTCAGGGCATCGCCGATCTGGTGACACAGGTGCAGCGCGATGCGCAAGGGCAGCGCGCCCATGGCCAACAGGTACGAACCCAAGTCCTCGCCTTCCAGCAGATCCATGACCAGATACGGACGCCCATCCGGCAAGATGTTGTGGTCGATGACGTCGACGATGTGGGGATGGCGCAGACGGGCCAGGATCTCGGCTTCGCGGTTGAAGCGCTCGACGAAGGATCCGGACGCGTCCCCCGTCATCCGCATGATCTTCAGCGCAAACTGACGTGGCATGCGGGTGTGGGTCACGACATAGACATCGGCCATACCGCCAGAGCCAAGCAGCCGTTCGACACGGTAGCTTTCGCCGATCAACTGACCAGGCTGAATGGGCATCATGGTTCTACCTCAGTCGGTGGCTTGGTTCACAAGCACCGCCAGCTTGCTGTTCTTGCGCGACACCAACACCACCGATGCCCGCGCATCCGGGCTGGAGTGAACACGTGCCGCAGCGATTGAAACGACATCGCCCAACGGACCACTTCCATCGCTCAGGCCGGGGTGGCTGAAGATGGGCTTGAAGCTGCCGTTGGCTTGGTTGGCAGCAATCGTGATGCCAGCCCCTTGCGCAAACAGGACATCGGCCAGGCCATCGCGATCGACATCGCCGATGCGCGCCGCGGTCGGTGTCGTCATTCCCATCAGGCTGCGCAGCCCGCTCGAATAGATCTCGCTGTAACGGAGCGCGCCCGATCGATACAGAAACGCGGCCTCGCTGCCTCCCGGTGCCGAAAAGACCGCCAGATCCGTGAAGCCATCGCCATCCAGATCACCGAC
>JAYRFD010000275.1:0-1967 GCA_041908565.1 Polyangia bacterium
GAACGCCGGCCCGCCGTCCCGACCTGCACAACGCCTGGCACGGCCCCCTACCCTGGGTCGCGACCGCTGCAGCGCTGTGCGCAGGCCCCAACCCGCCGAGCCCGACCAACGCAACGCGTTGCGCCGGTCCCAGCCCTGTGTCGCGACCGGCGCAACGCGTTGCGCGGTAGCCACACAGGGCTTCGGACGCTCCGTGGCGCTCGCGGTCGACCCGACCGCCGGGGCGGGACGTCGCGTCAGCACACGGGCCGGCGGCGGCAGGCCAAGCGTGGACGCACGATACGACACGTGCGACCCCGGTGTCGCGTGCCGACCGCCGCATGACGCCCGCCCAAGGGCAGCAGTCACTGGCCTCGGCGGCAACGACTCGATCAAGTCGGCCAAGGCCTCGCTGCGCGTTCGACAAGAACGCGCGAGCCCGCAAACGCGAAGACGAAGCGCGGCCCCAATACCGAAGCGCCGCGAAGAGCTTCTAGCGGTTCGTGGCCGACGGCAAACGCGCCGGACAAGGTCCGCAATGGATCTGTTTGGCGCGCTATCGGACCGGGCGCAAGCGCAGCGCTTTGGAGCGCGAGCCAGCCAGCTTCACCAGCTTGCCCGTCTTGTTTTCCAGCACGTCATACGCCTTGCAGATCGTCAGCAGATCGCGACGCGGCACGTCGGAATCTGGGCGACCGGACGGCAGCTTGGCCAGCGCTTGGTTGGCCACGCTCAGCTTGTCTTTGCGGCAGGCCAGCTGACCCAGCGTGCTCCACAGCGCCGGATGCGATCGTTTGCTCAGCGCGCGTCGTAGCTCTTTCATCGCTTCGTTGACGTCACCGATGCGGACCAGCTTTTCGGTCAGCTGCAGCGCCGATCGGACATCTGCAGGCAGCTGCGGCTCGGACGGACTCGGCGGACTCACCGGCGGTGGCGCAGCGATCGGTGGTGGAGGAACGGGCACAGCCGGTGGAAGCGGACGCGCGCTTTGACTGCTCTGGCGTTCCAGCTTGACGCTCGATCGCCCCAGGTAGAACGGCCCAAGCAGCCCCGCCAGCAGCACCAAGCCGGCCAGGATCGCCGTCGCGATGCGTCGCTTCTTGCCACGGCGAATCAGCAGCGACCACAGCTCGTCCCCGATCTCGCGCGGGCGAGCCAGCGAACGACGCCCGGTGTCGCGCAGCCGGCCCAGCACCCGTTCACCCAAGCTGGGCGAGCTCGTGGACGACTGCGATCGCTTCGACGCAATGCTATCGACCTCGTCGCGACTGCTGGCCTCAGTGCCCTTCCCTTTCGCGGACGCCTGCGCCGGCTTGGTCAGCCAGTCCGGCTTGGGAACGACCTCAGACTCCAGCGTGGCCGCCGTTGCCTCCACCAGCTGCGACGGAGAAAGAGCCCGCCCGACCGCGCCATCGGACTTGCGCAAGTCCAGCTCCATCGAAGCTTGCTCGCCCATCGTCCCCGACAGCTCGCGCAGAGTCCGCAGCACATCGGTCATCGCCGGCCGCCGCTCTGGATTCTTGTCCAGCATCGAATCGACCAGCGCCTGCAACACCGGATTGCCCCCTGGCATCACGCTCGCCAGCGACGGTGCCGGTTCGTACATGTGCATGACAATGAACTCGCCCGGATCCTTGGCGATGAACGGCAGCCGCCCCGCCAACATCTCAAACAGCAGCGTCCCCAGCGCATAAACATCCGACCGATCCGTCGCACTCCGACTGCTCCGACACTGCTCCGGCGACATGTACATGGGGGTCCCCATCAGCATGTTGCTGCCGGTGCGGATGCTGTCTAGGGAGGCTTGGAGTTTGGCGAGGCCGAAGTCGAGGACTTTGACGCGCTCGCCGGAGGGGGTTTCTGCTTCGGGGACGAGCAGGATGTTTTCGGGCTTAAGGTCGCGGTGAATGACTTGCTTTGCGTGGGCGGCGGCGAGGGCAGCGGCGATCTGTCGACCGAGGCGGGTGGTGTCGGCGAAGCTTAGCTGC
>JAYRFD010000276.1:0-2963 GCA_041908565.1 Polyangia bacterium
CGGCGTGTAGCGGGGCGGTCGAATAATTGTTCAATGTGATGCTTAATTTTTGCGATTTGAATGAAAATTATGTGTTGATAAAAACGTCGTCAGATTTATGATAAACTTATTATCATATCCGCAGTTATTGTGTCGTAATATTTTTTGCGGCCTGCGGGGCGGTTCGCGCTGGATTTGCGCTCGTCGCAGCGCCGATTGTTTCTGTGCCGCCAACGCGGTATGGAATGGGAAGGAGGTGCGGTGATGCGGGAACGGCTGTTTGCGCTGGGGCTTCTGGGGCTGCTCGCCGGTAGTCCGTCGGTGTGGGCCCATGAAGAGGGAACGACGCCTCCGTCGCCAGAGGGGACCGCGGGCGGGTCGACAGGACAGCCGGCGACGCGTCCGCTAAAGGCCGCGCCGCCCAAGGTGGCTCCGACGGTCAAGCCGGCGCAGGCGCCGCAGGGCGGCAAGTCGGGTTCGCGACCTTTGCGCCTGACGTTGGAAGAAAAAGACCGCCCGGCGCTGTCGCCGAGCCAGCCCGCGGGTCCGCGGGACCCAAGCAAGTCAGAGCCCAGCAAGGCCGAGCCAGCGCCACCCGGATCGCGGCCGAGCACCCCGACGGCGCTCCCCGGCACCGAGTCTGGCGAGGCAGTCGTCGTCAAGAAGGCGCCGCTGAAGCTTGCGCCCAGCGCCAAAGAGATCGAGAGCGAACGTCAGACGGTGCTGAAGCCGCCCGTCGAGAATCGCCCCGACCGCTACGAAAATCAGCGGCAGGATATTCCGTCGCCGACGCAGGTGCGACGGGTGCCGGGACCGGGCAGTGGCGTGGGCAGCACGGCCAGCGAGCGCAAGGCGACCATGATCGAAAACTCGGGACCGCAGCAGAACACGACCTACCGCCGGTGGTAGCGGCCTCGTGATACCCTGCGGTTTATGGGGCGATCGGATCGTGCAGACGGTGGTGGGCGTCGGCAGCGCTTCCTGACCAAGTTCCGCGAGCGCTTCTTTCTGCGCTTCCACATGACGCTGATCATGGCGGCGGTGGTGTTTTCCGGCGTGCTGGCCAGCAAGATCATGTGGTGGTTTGGCGTCACCTCGATGGCGGCGCGCTACCCGATGGCGGTTGTGTGCTCGTATGGCGTGTTCTTCGTCTTGCTGAGCATCTGGCTGATGTACATCGACGCCGTCCACGCGGGGGATCAAGGGGCGACCGTCGACCTGGCCGATACCGTCGGTCAGCTTGCGCGAGGGGCCATCGATGTGAACCGCCAGTTTTCAACGGGAGGCGACGGGGTGGGCGACATGGTGTCCAGCGTCGCAGACAGCGTCGGCAGCGGGGGGGGCAACAGCGGTGGCGGTGGAAGTTCGTTCAGCCTGAGCGACGGCGATGGCGAAGGCGGCATCATCATCCTGGCCGTGCTGCTTGTCGTCATGCTGGTCGTCTTCTGCAGCGGCGTGTACGTCATCTGGGAGGCCCCGAATATCCTGGCCGAAGTGGCTTTTCAGGCGGTCTTGGCCGGTTCGCTGCGTCGACGCGCGAAGATGGCGGAAGACCCCGGCTGGACCGGCGGTGTCTTGCGGGCGACGTGGTGGCCCTTTGCCATCGTGGTCCTGGTCAGCGCGCTGTTCGGGGGCGTCGCGATGGGCCTGTGCCCCGGTGCGACGCGTCTGCCCGAGGTCCTGAACATGTGCGTACCGCAGCACTTGCAGTGACGGCTGCCCAGCCCAAAGAGGGATGTTCGATGCCGCTGCGCACCCACCGCAGGGCTGAACATTCTTCCAGGCCAAAGCCTGCCGTGCGGGGGCTGTTAGCACTCTCGCTTCATGAGTGCTTGACATCCAACCGAGCGGGATTAGGTTTTCCGCACGCCAATGGGGCACGTCGTCGATTTCAACAATGCATCCATAAGTGGGCACGTCGTCGGGAGGAACTGCGATGCCAACCTATGAGTATCGGTGTGGAAGCTGCGGCCACGAGTTCGAGGTCGAGCAGCGCATCACCGCCGACCGTTTGACCGATTGTCCGGCCTGTAAGCAGCCCAAGCTCGAGCGACTGATCTCTGCTTCATCGTTCACGCTTAAAGGCGGCGGCTGGTACAAGGACGGCTACGGCAATCCCAAGGCCCCGCGTACCGAGGCGCAGATCAACGATCGCCTGACGCGGGCCATCAACGAGGACAAGCAGAAGGAAGCCGATAAGGCCGCCGAAAAGACGGCCAGCGAGTCCAGCAGCAGCACCGCCAGCGACTCTTCCGCAAGCTCGACGGCGTCGACTTCGACCGCTTCGACGACTGCGTCCAGCACCACATCAAGCAGCAGCTAGTTCGAGCCGCTTCTTTTCACATCAGCCAGCCACGCCAGCGACACCGACGGCGCGGCAAAACATCGTTCACGCCAAGGAGGATAGGTATGAAGATTCGTCCACTGCACGACCGCATTGTCATCAAGCGCAACAGCGAAGAAGAGCGCACCGCCGGCGGCCTCAACATCCCCGAGACTCCCAAGGCGCGCCCGACCCAAGCGACGGTGATCGCGGTTGGCAAGGGCCGCTATCGCGAAGATGGCTCGGTGGCTGCGTTGGCCGTCAAGGTCGGCGACACCGTGCTGTTCGGCAAGTACGCCGGGACCGAGATCAAGCTCGACGGAGAAGAAGTCCTGATCATCCGCGAGGAAGATGTCCTGGCCGTCATCGATGGCTAACACCTAAGCCCCCATTCCTGTACTGAGGACACACAAACATGGCAGCCAAAGAGATTGTCTACAGCCAGCCCGCGCGGGCTGAGATCGCCCAGGGCGTGAACGCGCTGGCCAACGCCGTCAAGGTCACGCTGGGACCACGCGGTCGCAACGTCGTCATCGAAAAGTCCTGGGGCTCGCCCACCGTCACCAAGGACGGTGTGACGGTCGCCAAGGAAGTCGAGATCGAGAACAAGTTCCAGAACATGGGCGCGCAGATGGTCAAGGAGGTCGCCTCCAAGACCTCC
>JAYRFD010000277.1:0-3767 GCA_041908565.1 Polyangia bacterium
CGATGACACGCGGGCCGACAAGTACAAGCTGTGGAACAAGGCCTCGCGGGTCGAGACGCCCGTGCTGGATGCCTTCAGCGAAAAAGCCACGCGCTTTGCCATCGCATATGCGCAGGGCAACGAGTCGCGCGTCAGCCATGCGTCTCTGTTCACCGGGCTGTATCCGGCGCAGCATCGCTTCATCAGCGACAAGGCCGTGCTGCCACCGCAGCTTTTGCTGATTCCCGAGGCGCTCAAGCCGGCCGGTCTGTACAACATCGGCCACATCGCCAACGGCTACATCACCAAGCGCTGGGGCTTTGGCGATGGCTGGGATTTGCTGAAGAACCACATTCACGAAGGCGGCGGACTAAAAGGCGAAGACTTGGTGGGCGCGGCCAAGACCTTCCTGACCAAAAACCCCGCCAGCAAGAAGCCGTTCTTTCTGTACCTGGGCACGATCGATGCGCACGTGTCGTGGCGCGCGCACGAGCCGTGGATCTCGAAGTACGATCCCGAAAGCTACAGCGGTCCGTTTGTCAAAGGCTGCATGGATCCACAGCTGGATCGCATCGTGGCGGGGCAGCTTCAGATCACGCCGCGCGATCGGCAACGCGTGATTGCGCTGTATGACAGCGACATCTCGTACAACGATCAGCAGTTCGGCGCGCTGCTGGATCTGCTGAAGAAGACCGGGCACGAAAACGACACGATGATCGTCTTCACCAGCGATCACGGCGAAGAGTTCTGGGACCACGGACGCATTGGACATGGCCAGTCTCTGCGGCAAGAGCTGGTGCACATCCCCTTGTGGATTTATTACCCGCCGATGTTCCCCGGTGGACGCGTCGTTGAAGAAGGGGCCGAGCTGGTCGATATCCTGCCCACACTGACCGATGCACTGGGTCTGCCGATTCCAAAAGACGTCCAAGGCGAGTCCTTGATCCCGGTGGCGCAAGGCGTGGGAGCCGGCTATCCACGTCCGGCCATTGCCAGCCAGTACGAGCTTTCGCACACCATGCGCCTGGGGCGCTACAAGCTGCTGGTCAGCGGTGGCGGGCAGGTCAAGCTGTTTGACGGCGCGGAAGACCTGGGCGAAACGCGCGAGCTAACGGCCAGCGAGCCCATCGCTCTGCGTCATGTCACCGATGCGATGTCGCTGTGGCTGGCCTATCAGACCCAGTGGAAAAAGACGCGCTGGGGCGTCGCATCGAATCACCGTCCTGATCTGGCCGCCGATCTGGAAAAATAGCCGCGTCTGGGCGAGCTTGCAGAGGTCTCGCGCTGCCGAAACCCGGCGCTTCGCCCGCCCTTGCGAACCCCCGCAAACCCCTGTGCGCACCGTCTCATCCGGCGATTGACTCACGGAAGAGAGTTGTCATACGATGGCAGACGCACATGGGATTTTTGTATTGGGCGCCGGGGTATCGCACCGTCCGTTCCCACAAAGCAAGGACCGACAGGGCTCGCGCATGCGCAAGAGGCCTCTTGGTCGACGGTCTGCATCAAGCCAGCCAGCCGGGCGTGCCACCCATGGCTCTCCACTGCGCGTAAGGGGCCTCCGTGCGTCTTCCTGCACCGTTTGGTAAGTACCTGCTCCTTGAGCGTATCTCCGTCGGTGGGATGGCCGAGGTCTTCAAGGCCAAGGCGTTTGGCGTCGAAGGCTTCGAGAAGATCATCGCCATCAAGAAGATCCTGCCGTCGATGGCAGAGGATGCTGACTTCATCCAGATGTTCATCGACGAAGCGAAGATCTGCAGTCAGCTGAATCACGCCAACGTCTGCCAGGTCTTCGAGCTTGGCAAGATCGACGACAGCCATTTCATCGCCATGGAGTTCATCTGGGGCAAGGACCTGCTCCAGATCCAGAATCGCTTCCGTCGGCTGCGCAAGCAGATGTCGCTGCAGCAGGCCGCGTTCGTTGCGTCCAAGATCTGCGAAGGCTTGGACTACGCGCACCGCAAGAAGGACGCCAACGGCAAGCCGCTGAACATCATCCATCGCGACGTTTCGCCGCAAAACGTCATCGTCAGCTACGACGGCGAATGCAAGGTCATCGACTTCGGTATCGCGAAGGCGGCCTCGCGTTCGTCCAAGACGCAGGCCGGTGTGCTCAAGGGCAAGTTCGGTTACATGAGCCCAGAGCAGATCGCCGGCAAGACGCTGGACCGACGCGCAGACATCTTCGCGATCGCGACCATCCTGTATGAGCTTCTGACGCTGGAGCGCCTGTTCCTGGGAGAGAGCGACTTCGCAACCTTGGAAAAGGTGCGCAACGTCGCCGTACCGCCGCCATCGCAGGTCCGCAAGGACGTCCCGCCTGAGCTGGATCGCATCATCATGAAGGGTCTCGCCAAAGAGGTAGACGAGCGCTACCAGTGGGCGAGCGAGATGCAGGACGATCTGGCGGACTTCCTGGCGCTGACCGAGCCTGTTTACAACAACAAGCAGCTCTCGATCTGGATGCGCGAGAACTTCACGGCCGAGCTCAAGAAAGAGGGCCAGGTCCTTGAAGAGCAGCGCAAGATCGGCAAAGAAGCGATGGCTGCCGGGGCCGCTGGCGCTGCGAAGTCGGGCACCCCGCTGTCGGCCAAGCTGCGACCGCCGACGCTGGCTCCCGGTTCGGTGCCGTCGGCAACCCCCAGCTCGGCTTCGCTTCCAGCCAAGCCATCCAGCCCGCCACCACCTGCGGCCATCGAAGAAAACGAAGGCCACACGCTGATCGAGGAGCCCGCTGAAGAGATCGCGGAGCCCGATGGCGAAGGGCCGCTGTCGAACGAAAAGACGTCGATCGTTGAGCCAGGGCAAGAGCCCGGTGCCGAGCTACGCGGCGAAGCGACGCGTGTGCTTGACCCAAGTTCCGATCCGCAGCCAGGCGCCGAGATGCCGGGTGCAGCAACGGTGGTCTTTGACACCAACGCGCATCCGCCTGCAGCGCCAGCACCGGCGCCGATGCCGGTGATGCAGCAGCCGATGCAGATGCCCATGCAGCAGCAGATGCCGATGCAGATGCCGATGCAGGACCCCTACGCGGCGGCAGCAGCGGCGGCAGCAGCGGCGGCGGCGGGATATCCGCCGGGGCAGATGCCGATGCCAGGCCAGATGCCAGGCCAGATGCCGGGCCAGATGCCAGGCATGCCGCCGGGAATGCCCGGTGGCTACGCATCGGCGGTGATGTCTGCGATGCAGATGCCGGTTCAAGGTCCCTATGGCACCAGCCAGTTCGGTGCGATGCCGGGCCCGGGCAACACCGGCATGATGATGCTGCCGCAGGGGGGCCTGCTGCCCGGCCAGGGGATGGGCATGTTTCCCGGCCAAGTGGCACAGCCGGCCAAGAATGCTCTGCTGAAAGACATTCTGATCGGCGTCGGTGTCGCGATTGCGGTCGTAGCCTTGGTGCTGGGGATCAAGTTCGCGCTGGCTCCGGGCAAGGGGACCGTCATCGTCAACATCGTTCCGCCGCGCACTGCCACGATCTACGTCGACGGAGCCGAGCACGGCCGCGCCGATGCCAACGCGGCGTACATCATCAAAGACCTCGCTCGCGGCAAGCACTTGATGTTGGTGCGCGCCGATGATGGCGAGGCACAGCTGCCGTTTGATCTGACTGCAGATCTGATGCAGCTTGCCGTGCCGTTAAGCGCAGCCGGTTCGCCTTCGCAGAACACGGCAGGAAGCGCCAGCACCGGCGCAACGCAGGGCAGCGGAACCCTGCGCCTGAA
The DNA here is from genome assembly GCA_041908565.1 of Polyangia bacterium. GTDB lineage: Bacteria > Myxococcota_A > Polyangia > Palsa-1104 > JAEUJZ01 > JAEUJZ01. The sequence goes on from JAYRFD010000277.1 coordinate 3,702, forward strand.
GCTTCCGCCCGAGGGGGCCCTCGTATCAATCAACGGCAAGCTGGTGTCGGACAAGGAAGTGCAAAA
>JAYRFD010000278.1:0-6635 GCA_041908565.1 Polyangia bacterium
GGTCTTGGTCCACAGGACCAGGGGCGCGAACAGATCGCAGGTCCACAGCGCTGCGAACAGCGGCACGGCCAGCGATGCCGCAAGCAGCCATGCCTGCCGTCGGGTCGATGGATTGGCCAGCGCCCACAGACACGTCCCAACCGGCAGCAAGACCAGGCTGTGCTTGACCAGCACGGCGGCGCAAAACAACAGCCCACTTAACAGAGGCCATCCACGACAGCGCAAGGCTGCCAGGGTGACCGCGACGACCGCCAAGCCCAGCCCTGCCGTGTCGGGAAAGCACGAAGCCGCGTTGTACGCAGCCGATCCCGAACCGCCCAAAAGCAGCGCCGCCGCTAGGCCCGTCTGCGCCTGGCCACTGGCTCTGTATGCCGACAGCCCAACGCCGGCCATCGCAGTCACAAAGCCCAGCAGCGACAGCACCGCACCGGTTCGAAGGATGCTTGCATCCGACGGAGCCAGCCAGGCCACCGCATGCAGGTACAGCGGTGGATAGTTCGACAGTCGCATGGGCAGGCCGGGCCCCACGTCCCAGGACGGAACCGCCTTCGACAGTGCTCCAGCCGTCATGGGGTTGCCATAGACCGCCTCGCCATGGCGCAGCATCCAGATCCACGTGCCGGTGTCTCCGTCGCTGTACAGGTAGGGTGTGCCGAACCACAGCGCCGCCCCCCAAAAGACCAACATGCCGGCAAAGGCCAAAAGGGCCACGCGATTCAGCCACGACCCAAGCAGGGTCCGTATCAGGGGGACAGCGTGCATGAAGGCGGTGGATTTCAGGCAGCAGGCGGGGCAGCAGCGGCAGGAAGCGCGGTCGGCTGAAGCGTCACGCGACCAAGCCCCGCAGCCAATACAGGTACAGCGCGGTCAGCAGGTGGAACGGCGTCATGATGTAGCTAAGTGGGCTGGTGCCACCGACGCCGCCGAGAAGAATCAGGGCCAAAAAGATGTACGAACCGTAGCGCGTCATGGTGTCGCGCACGGCCGACAGGCTGTTGGGGAGGAACTCCAGAAATACGCGTCCGTCCAGCGGCGGGATCGGCAGCAGGTTGAAGAACATCAGCCCAAAGTTCATCGCGATAAGCTGGGCGCACATGCGCAGCCCGTCCTTGTACCCAAGCTTGCCGAGCAGCAAGTAGACAAGTGACAGAACAAACGCCAGAAGCAGGTTCATCGCCGGTCCAGCGACCGCGACGAAGAAGCGGATGGTGCGCATCGAAAAGCGGCGGGTCAGGTAGGCGGGGTGCCCAGTCCACTCGACTGGCTTGCCCCAGGCCAGCGGGATCGACGCCCCCAGTGCCATCAGCGCCGGGAAGATCACGGTGCCCAGCGGATCGATGTGTCGCAGCGGGTTCAGCGTCACCCGCCCTTGCTGGCGCGGCAGTGGATCGCCCAGGCGGTCGGCCACCCAGGCGTGGCCAAACTCGTGCACGGTGATGCACATGATCAGCGCCGTCACGCTGACCACGACGTGCGCGGCAAGCTCGATTCCAGCGACGGCAAGCTGGGTTGCCACCGTTGCCATGGTGTGCAAGACCCCCGAAGCCGATGAATCCCCCAGAAGTGCCAGCGAAGTTTCGAGCATGCGGTGAGTATGTCCCCGTCGAGGAACTGGGTCAATGCAGCGGCAGGAAAAGCGCGATTGGAACACGGGATGGCCGCTTCACTGCTTGGTCAGCGGCGCACTGCGCCTGTCAGCTGCAGACGGTGCGCGGCGAATCAAGACCGGCAGTGTGAAGGGGCAGCAGAAGGCGGATCGGCAGGTGTGCCCAAGGCGTAGCGGCCGGCTGGGATGCCTTACGCGGCACGACGACGGCGACGCAGCAGGCGGGCCGCAAACAGCGAACCAAGCAGCGCCGAAATCGGCAGCGCGCTGGCCGGCGGCTGAGGCGCAAACGAGCAGGAACAGCCGCTTTTGGCGGACGTGATCGTGAAGGCGCCCGACAGCGCATCGACGTAGCCGTCTGGGTTCTTCACCACCAGCGTGTATGTCCCGATCGGCAGCGTCGCCGGAATGATGACGCGCGCCAGGTGGTCATCCTGCAGCACGGCGTTGAGAGGAATCGAGGTCACGCCCTGTTCCAGCGAAAACTCGGACGTTGGAACCGTGGGCTCGAAGTTGCGACCGGTGACTTCGGCGGGTCCACCCATGCCAAACGGCATCTCTTTGGGCAGGATCCAGTCGATCTTGGGACGCGGATCGCCAGACATTCCACCGTCGGGGCGGGGACCCGCCATATCGCGCGGAGGACCCGCCATGTCACGCGGCGGTCCGGTCATGTCCATGGGTCCGCCGGACATATCGCGCGGCGGTCCTGCCATGTCTCGCGGCCCCGCCATGTCGCCACCGCCCATGGACATATCGCCGCCACCCATCGACATATCGCCGCCGCCCATCGACATGTCCATGCTCGATCCGCCGTCGGGCAGGATGTCCATGCAGCCCGCGTTTTCGCTGTTGATCATCGCCGCGATGGAGTTCAGCGAGTTGGTCAGCTCGACTTCGTTCCCCGCCGGGTAGTACTTGTCGGTCGTCGGTGCGGCGCGCCCACCGGCATCCGCCATCTGGGTCAGCGCCATCTTCTCGCTGGCGGCCAGGCTGCCGATACCGATCACGAAGGTCGCGATCGACGGGCTCTGCATGTACGCCTTGCGGATCTCGCCGACCGTGCCGCTGGTCGAATCGGGCTCGCCGGCGCAGTTTGGTCCGCCGTCGGTCAGCAGCAGCACATACTGCCGCCGAGTCGGGTCTTGAAGTTCGGACATCATGGCAACGGTCCGAATCGCTGTCCCAGATGGCGTCAAGCCGTTGGGCGGCATGGCATCCAGCGCCAGCGAAATCGCAGCCTTGGTGTAATACGCCGGACGAACCGACGTTTCAGTGCCGCACATCGGCGTGGCAGCCGGAAAAATCGAAAGACCGACGGGCGACAGCCCATCGTAGATGTTGATCAAGCGCTTGAGCTGACTCTTGGCGACATCCCAGCGCGTGCTCATCCCGCCGGTCGAAGTCGTCATGCTGTTGCTCATCGATCCCGAGCGATCCATCACGACATGGACATTCGGGCACTTCAGCGCCGCTGCCGGGGTGGCCGATGCAGCGACAGCAGCGGCGGAGGCCGCGCAGACAAGAAGGCTGTGCAAATAGGAACGAGAAGGTCGAGTCAACATGCGGCGCACTCTAATGCAAGCGTCGCAAGCAGGTAAACCCTGAATTGCTTTGGACTTCTAGCGCCCCAGCGAGGCGCCCCGCCCCGTCGAAAATGGACGCCCTGGGCCGCCGCGTCGTGGAGGCTGCGCGAAGGGGGGACGGGCCGGCCGGGGTCGGCTCGGCAGCACGGCAGGCTCGTCGGACAGCGGATCCCGCAGGCGCTGACCAAACGGAGCCGGCGGCACCAGGCAGCCGGGACCGTGGCCGATCAGGTCGCCGCGTCCCGCCCGCAGCAGTGCTTCCCGCGCAAGCTCGTGGTGGTTGGGATCCCAGTACAAAAGCAGCGCCTTTTGCAGCTTCTTTTCGCGCAGGCCCTTGGCGACGTACACCGGCTCGGCCGCGTCCTTCGACAGCGGATTCAGCCCCGTGTAGTACATGGTCGCGGCCAGCGACATCGGCGTCGGGATGAAGTCTTGCACCTGCCGCGGACGCAGGTCGTTGCGCTTCAGGTACAGCGCCAGATCGATCATGTCTTCCAGACGGCTCCCCGGATGACCCGAGATGTAATAGGGGATCAGATACTGCTCTTTGCCTGCTTCCTGCGACGCGCACTTGAACTGCGCCGCAAAGCGGTCATAGCTGCCCTCGCCGGGCTTCTTCATCAGGCGCAGCACATCTTCTGATACGTGCTCTGGCGCGACGGAAAGCTGACCGCCTACGTGGTGCTGGGCAAGCTCGGCGATGTACTCGGGCGACCTCTCGGCCAGGTCGTAACGCACGCCACTGGCGACGAAGACCTTGCGGATGCCGGGCTCTTGCCGAACGCGCTTCATCAGGTCGATAAGGGGCTTGTGATCGGTCTTCAGGTGCGAACAGATGTCGGGGTGCACGCAGGACTGGCGACGGCAGGCGGACTCGAAGCGCTCGTCTTCGCAGCGCATCATGTACATGTTCGCCGTCGGGCCACCGATGTCGCTGACTACACCGCGGAAGTCGTCCATGCGGCGCAGAGCCCGAAGCTCACGCAGGACGCTGTCGGCGCTGCGGCTTTGGATGACACGCCCTTCGTGTTCGGTGATCGAGCAGAACGTGCAGCCCCCGAAGCAGCCGCGCATCAAAACCAGCGAGTGCTTGACCGTCTCGTAGGCGGGAACCGGCTCGCGATAGTTGGGGTGCTGCACGCGCGTAAACGGCAAGTCGTACAGCGCGTCCATGTCCGTCGTTTCCAGTGGCAGCGACGGAGGATTGAAGTACACAGCACGGTTAGCAACACGCTGCAGCAGCGGACGAGCGTTGTATGGATTGGTCTCGTGATGAAACTGCCGCGCCATCTGTGCATAGCGGCGCATGGCCTCTGGCGTCTTGTCGCTGACCTCTTCGTACGAGGGCAGAACAACGGGGAGTCCGTCGCCCACGAAGCGCGAAGGCTGCGCGCAGGCCGCGTCGCTTTCCGCTTGAGGCAAGACGTAGGCGGTGCCGCGCACGTCGCGAATTCGCGCGATCGGCTCGCCATCCTGCAGACGCTGCGCAATCTCGCAGATCGGACGCTCGCCCATGCCAAAGACCAAAAGGTCCGCCTTGGCATCAACCAAGATCGGGCGCCGCACCGTATCGGACCAGTAGTCATAGTGCGCGATGCGGCGCAGCGATGCCTCGATGCCTCCAAGCACGATCGGCACGTCGGGATAGGCTTCCCGGCAGCGGTTGGCGTACACAATCGTCGCGCGGTCGGGTCGAGCCCCCGGCCGACCCCCGGGCGTGTACGGGTCTTCGCTGCGGTTCTTTTTCTGGGCCGTCAGCCGATTGAGCATCGAGTCGAGGTTGCCCGCCGACACCCCAAAGAACAGCCGCGGTCGTCCCAGGCGGCGAAAGTCATCGACGTTGCGCCAGTCCGGCTGGGCCAAGATGCCAACTCGCAGCCCCCGCCCCGCCAGCACTCGCGCGATCAAGACCGGGCCAAAGGCAGGATGATCGACGTAGGCGTCGCCGGTAATGATGACGACGTCCAGCTCGTCCCAGCCCCTGGCTTGCGCTTCACGCAGGGACGTCGGCAGAAAACTCCCCTCCGACGGGGCCTGCGCAGCCGCGGGGGCTGAAGGACCCTCAGATGATTGCGGCAGGATCGGCAGGGAAACCCTCGCCTGCCTACCCGTTTTCTTGTCTAGCTGTAGCAGCATGAACTCGCCGATTCGGTGCTGGCGCGACCGCGTCGACCGCAGCCCGAGGCAACCCCACCTGGGCATCGACGAGCGGAGAAAACTACAAAATCGCGCCCGCCGTCAAGCACCGCCTGGCCCGCGCACGAAAAAAACGGCCCACGCCAGCAGTCGACGACCGGACCGGCCCCTGTCAGACCGGGGCCGTACGCTTGTGCCTATGCGATGGGGAACCAAGCTTCACGCCTCTTGTGCTATAAAGCCCGCCTCAGTAGCAGAAGTGTCAGGGTGGACGGTGCGTGACCATATCCTCTGCGTAGACGACGACGAGACGGTGCTGCAGTCGCTGCGCTGGCAGCTTGCGGCGCGCTCTGCCGACTTCTGCGTCGTGGATTCGGCGCGCACGGTCGATGAAGCGATGGCGTCGCTGAACGCGATTGCCGGCCAAGGGGATCGGCTGTCCGTGGTCCTGCTGGGCGATACAGTCGCGGGCCAGTCCGGGCTGGATTTGCTGCAGCGCTTGCGTCGCGCGCAACCCCAAGTCGCCGGCGTCCTGCTGCTGCCGCCTGGTGGCTCACCTCCGCCAGAGGCAGCGATGCAGCAGGCCGGCGTGGCGCTGTATGTGCACAAGCCCTTGCAGGCGGCGCAGCTTCACTTGACGGCCAACCTGATCCTGCAGGTGGTGCGCCTGCAGCGAGCGAACGAATCGCTGCTGGACTCGCTGCAGCAGAAGCGCAGTGATCTGGAAACGCTGCAGCAGCAGATGGAGATGCGCATCCGCGAGCGCACGCAGGCGCTGGAAGACGCCAACCGCCGCCTGGCAGAGCTAGCCGTTACCGACGGTCTAACCGGCCTGTACAACCACCGCTATCTGCAAGACCACCTGGTGCTGGAAGTCGAGCGTTCGCTGCGCACGGGAATCCCGCTGGGCATGCTGATGATCGACGTTGACCACTTCCGTCTGTACAACAATCGCTTCGGCCACCAGACCGGCGATGAAGTGCTGCGTCGAGTGGCGCGTCTGATCGCCGAACACCGACGGGTCAACGACGTCGTGGCGCGCTATGGCGGCGAGGAATTCGCCCTTTTGCTAATCAACGCCGACCACCGCGTCGCCCGCCGCCTGGCAGAGCGCCTGCGCCTGCGCGTGCAGGCCGAGCCGTTTCCAGCGACGCGCGACATTCCGGGCGGCCACCTGACGATTTCGGTCGGTGTCGCAAGCTGTCCGGCCGACGGCAATACCGCCAGCAGCCTGATTGCCGCAGCCGACGCCGCGCTGTTCCGCGCCAAGAACGCCGGACGCAACTTGGTCTGCGTGGCCGGTGAAC
>JAYRFD010000279.1:0-3868 GCA_041908565.1 Polyangia bacterium
GATGCGGCGCATTTCTGGGGACATCGGCCAGCAGTAAGACGCCCTGCCCCACCGCCAAGCGAGCGTGCATGACCAGCGACGCGTCTTCGGCGGCGACCTGGCCACCAGGCAATTCGGACCACGGCATGCGGGCAAGGACTTCGGCGCCCAGCGCGGCCTGATAAAACGCGATGGCTTCGTCGGCGCGGCCATCGAAGTGCAAGTGCGCGATCACAGACTTGATCATCGGGATCTCCTGTCGTTTGCAGTGGGCTCGGCTGCTTGCTTTTGCCGGCGCCCTCGACGGTATTTGGGCCGATTAGTTCCCGTGGTACGCGCGCTCAATCGTCGCGATGTCCAGCTTGCGCATCGGCAGAAAGGCCTGCGTCACGCGCGCGACTCGCTCGGGATCGCCCTGGGTCAAAAACGTCGGAAGCACGCTGGGCACGATCTGCCAGGACAGACCAAAGCGATCTTTCAACCAGCCGCAGTGGCTTTCGCTGCCGCCGTCGGTGAGACGGGTCCACAGACGATCGATCTCGGCCTGGGTGTCACACATCACCTGGAACGAAGTGGCTTCGCTGAACTTGAACAACGGCCCGCCGTTTAACGCCGTGAACGACTGCCCGGCCAGGCGAAAAGCGACGCTCTGCACCGATCCTTCGGGCTGGCCGTGAAGCTCAAAGCCGATCTTGCAATACCGCGTGATCGCGTCGATGCCCGACTGCGCCGGATCAAACAGCGAGACATAGAGCCGCGCGGCCTCTTCCGCTTGGCCATCAAACCACAGACACGGGATGATCTTGCTTAGCTTGGTCATGGGGTCCTCCGCTTTCGTTTTGGGTGTGTAAGCGGATAGACCCTAAAGCGCGCGCAAACTCATCGGTCGCGCGAAAGAAATGTGATTTTCCGACGGGCGGATCAGTTCTACAGGCCGTCGCGATGCAGCGTCTGGGCCAGCCGGCGATAGAACGCGCGATGGTCGAAGCCGCTGATCAGATCAGGCAACAGGTGCGCAATCTGCCCGACTTCATCCAGATGATCGGCCGTCACGCAGCCCAAGAAAGTTCCCCAGCGCGAAGACGCAACGGTGACCAAGCCATCGTTGGCGACCGGATCCAGCGGGTTCGGGCTGGTCAGCGCGAACACCGGAACCGCGACGGAAAGAAGCGGATCCAACAGGTCAATGCGCGAGGAATTGCCCCAGGCCCCGCCGGCGCATTCGGAATCCGCCCGCTTGCCGCTGCTGCGCCCCGCGACGCTGTAGTACTTCACGCGCGCATCGTCGGGATTTGCCGGGTTGAAGCTGCGCTGCATGAAGTCGCGCGATAGCTGTCGCAGCGACGCTTGTACTTTGGCGTCCCCTGGCGCGGAAGCCAGCCCACCCCACAGCGCGCGCAAGATGGCGTTGATCAGGTCATACGAAAAGCCCGGGATCAGACCCAGCGCAGCGTCGGCCACCGGCGTGCCGAGATGCGGCGAGGCCACAGTCACCAGCCCCGCGACGCGATCGCCATAACGCAGCGAGCTGATCAGATACCGCGCATCGATGCCACCCTGCGAGTGCGCGATCAGGTTGACCTTGCAGGCTCCCGTGCTGCGCAGCACATCGTCGATGACACCCGCCAGGTGCGTGGCCCGCACCGCCGAGCTATCAAATGGCGGGACCTGCGCTTCGATCACGGTCTCGCCGCGACCGCGCAGATCGTTGGCCACGTTGAAGAAATAGTTCAGCGGCCCGATGCGCTCGAACCCGGCGAAGCCGTGCGAAAGGACGATCGGATACGGCGCCCCGCGGCACGACGACAAAGCCGACTGGACGGCACGCGTCGAAGCCGCTTCGCCTGACTGCGCAGCGTCGATCTCATCCAGCGGACCACAGCCCGCAGCCCCCCAAGTCAGGCAGCCCACAAGCACAGCCAGGCGCGTGATCCAGCGATTCTTCGACGGACGATCGATTGCAAGCGATTGGGTCAGCATGTGCGGTCTCCCAGCCACAGGGGCATTAGCAAGGTGCGACGGGACGTCGCAGGCCTACCGGGAACCGTATCACCGCTTGCGCGCGCCCTTGCCAGCAACCGCTTTCCGCGGCTTGCTCTCCGTCGCTGTCTTTGACTTCGTTGGCGCTTTGCTTTCCGGCTTCGCCTTCGTCACTTTGGGCGCTTTGCTTCCCACTTTCGCCTTCGTCACTTTGGGCGCTTTGCTCCCCACTTTCGCCTTCGTCGCTTTGGGCGCTTTGCTTCCCACTTTCGGCGGAGTCTTTTCGGTCGTCGTTGCCGTTTTTTCGAGCGCGGTCCCTCGATGCGCGGTCGACGATCCCAAGCGCTGGGCCAGCCACTCTGCCGGATGCCCACGCAGGCCGCCAGGCAGAGCCACACCGTCTGATGCCGCACGTAGATCGCCACTTTCCAGCAGCCGCACATAGCCGCGCATGAAGTCGCCGAAGCTTGAACCCAGCACTTCAAAATCGCACTCGCTGGTCAGCGCGATCACCTGACCCGGCGTGCCCTGCGGCCCCGGCGAAAAGTCCAAGTACACGCGATCACCATCCCAATACAGCGATCCCGCGATCGGAATCCGCCCCTTGTCGAACACTTTGGACTGCACGCGACCGCGGCACTGGGGATCGCCGCCGGGATCGTCGTCGTCGACCCACTGCGCTTCGTCCAGCCACTGCTTGGCAATGACATCCGCCGACGCCAGCCAGTTACAGCCGGGAGCAAACTCGGCGTGCCGTTCCATTTCTTGCCCGTTGTGACGCAGCAGCCAGGCGCGAAACTCCGGCGGTAGCTCGCGGCCGATCACCCGTTCGCAGGCTTGCAGGTCTGCCTCGCTGGCGCCGGGCAAAAGCCCCAACGGCACGCCGTGCGTCGCGTGCCAGCGCTCATAGCGTTCCATCCAATCGCTGCGGTCCTGCATGCTGTTCCCCCCGTCAAGCCGACCTGACACGATACGTGCCAGCCCTTCCCATGGTACGGCAAACGACGGAAGAACCGGCGTTCCAAGCACAGGCGACGGACGAACAGGCGATGGGCCGTGATCGTCGCGGGAAGCAACGGCCTACGGACTGGTCGTTTCTTTGCCTGGATCGCGCGGCGCCGACGACGGCTCTCGCCCAGCCCCAGCAGACGATCCCGATGGTGTCGCCTTGTTGGATTCGCCGCTGCTGTCTTTGTCTTTGTTGGCGCTGTCGCGACTGCCCGTCGTCGATTCCCCCGCGCTCGAGGACGCGGCCGCCTTTTCACGCGCTTCGCTGGCCTTGGCCGCCGCGCTGGCTGCCGACTGACAGGCAGCAAGCTGCGCCAAGCCAGATGAAAGCTGGTTGTTTGCCGTCGACAGCTGACCATTTAGGGTCGCCACCTGGCCCTTGAGCCCCTGCACTTCGCTGCCTAGCGACTCACTGGAACGCTGACAGCTTTGCAGCGTCTGTTCAGCCGCCTTGTGATCACGCAGGCACTGCTGCAGTCGCGCTTCGGCCCCGGCCAGCGCTTCGGTCTTTTCCGACAGGCTGCGCCCGACGTTGACGATCGCCTCGTCCGCCCGTCGGCTGGCCTGCTGCGCTGACAGTGTCGCGGCCGATGCATCACGCGCGGCCTGCAAGGCGCGATCACTGGCTTGTCGCGCACGCTCGCCGGCTTCTTTGGCCCGCTGATTCGCAATGACCGCGACGCCACGCTGACGGGCCGCTTCGGTCTGCGCGCCTTCGCTTTCCTGCTGCGCCTCGCTGGCAAGCTGCAAGGCCACCGACGCACGCTGCAGCGCTTCCTGCATCTTGGCCCGCGCGTTTTCGGCTTCGCTGCGCGCAAGCTCTGCCTGGCGCAGCGCGTTTTCGGTGCGCGCTTGCTGCGCTTCCAGATCCTGCTTGGCACGCTGCAGATTGCGCCACGAA
>JAYRFD010000280.1:0-8539 GCA_041908565.1 Polyangia bacterium
CGACCGAGCGAGTGCCGATCGAGCGAGTGTCGATCGAGCGAGTGTCGATCGAGCGAGTGTCGATCGAGCGAGTGTCGATCGATGGATTGCGGTTTGCTGGATCGTGCTTCGTTGGATCGTGGTTCGCTGGATCGGAGTCGGGCAGCGTTAGGCCATCGGTGATGACAAGGACGTGGGCGGCCAGTGCCCGGGCGCAGCGCTGTGGGGCAGGCAGCTTCGCATCTCGGTTTGGGTGCAGATCACTCAATGTCGTGGGCAATGTCATCGGGCGACACCGGTGGCAGGCCACTTGCCAGGCCGGCCAAAAGTCCGCTCTGCGGGGATGACGCGGTGGCGTACAGCTTGCGTGCGATGCGTCCGGCGCGGAATGCTTTGCGTCCAGCGTCGACGGCCAAGCGCATGGCTTCGGCCATCAGCACGGCATCCTTGGCACCGGCGATCGCGGTGTTCATCAGCACGGCGTCGCAGCCTAGCTCCATCGCGACCGCGGCATCGGATGCGGTACCGACGCCCGCGTCGACGATGACCGGCACCTTCACGGTCTCTAAGATGATGCGCAGGTTGTAGGGATTGCGAATGCCCAGACCCGATCCAATGGGAGCCGCCAAGGGCATCACGGCCGCGCAGCCGATATCCGCCAAGCGCTGGCAGGCGATGGGATCGTCGGTGATGTAGGGCAGCACGACGAAGCCCTCTTTCACCAACACACGGGCGGCCGCCAGCGTCTGTTCCACGTCGGGAAACAGCGTGCGCGGATCGCCGATGACTTCCAGCTTGACGAACTCGGTCATGCCAAGCTCGCGCGCCAGGCGGCAGACGCGGATGGCATCTTCGGCGGTGTAGCAGCCTGCGGTGTTGGGCAAAAGCTGATAGCGACTGCGGTCGATGGCGGACAGCAGGTTCGGCTTGCCGGGCGCAAGCTCGACGCGACGCAGGGCAACGGTGACGATCTCGGCCCCCGATGCAAGCAGCGCGCGGTTCATTTCGTCGAAGTCGCGATACTTGCCGGTGCCCACGATCAGACGCGACCGATAGCGCTTGCCGGCCAAGACAAAGTCATCGCCGGGGGGAACGGCGTCGTGGGAAGGAACCGAGGGAAGGGCAGAGGAGTGAGAGGCAGCGGACGTGGTCATGGTGGGATCTCTGGTTGGGCGGTCTCCGGTTGATCCGGGGAACAAGCCGCGCACTGTAGTCGCGTCGCCACAAAGAGGCCAGCCCTGGCTGGGGTTCCGTCCGCTTTGCCCGCCCGCGGCCCCGTTGGATGCGGCACAGATAAAACGGCTGGACCACCTTGCCAGTGCTTCATCGCGTCGACGGCTTGTCCTTCGCAGGCGCGGTCGATACACTGCCGGCCCGGCGCACGCCACCCACGCGTCAGACGGCAGATCATGCACACCACGGCCCATCCGACTCAGACTTTGTCCGCCTCCGCAGGCGATCCCACCCGCCCCAGCCAGCCCGGTGATCCCTCGCCGGACGCTAGCCGTGCGGGAAACCCCGTCGCTGATGCGGCCTTGACGATCCCGCTTGTCGATGTGGGCGAGACGCTTAACGGCAAGCGCATCTTGTTCATCGGCGGCACCGGCTTCGTCGGCAAGGTGGCGATGTCGATGCTGCTTTGTCGATACCCTGGCATCGGCAAGCTGTTCGCGCTGGTGCGTCCCGGATCGGGCTACACCGCCGAGACGCGCTTCTTTCAGAAGATCGCTCGATCGCGTCCCTTTGATCCGGTGACGGCCCGCTTTGGCGACGCGACGGGAACGTATCTGCGCGAAAAGGTCACGCCCTTGGCCGGCGATGTGTCGCGTCCACAGGTGGGGCTTAGCGACGCAGATGTGGCGCTGCTGACCCAGGACGGCCCGCTGGATCTGATCATCAACTGCGCGGGTCTGGTGTCGTTCAACCCGTCGCTGGAATCGGCGCTGCGCATTAATGTCTATGGCGTGCGCTATGTGATCGATCTGGCGCGCAAGACCGGCGCCAAGATCGTCCATGTGTCGACCTGCTTCGTCGCTGGCCGGCGCGAGGGCGAGATCTGGGAAGACGAGCCGCTGGTGGGCTATTTCCCGCGTCGCCCCGGGCATGGTCGCAGCCGCAGTGCTGGATCCGCCCTGCGCAGCGGCGACTTCGATCCCGTCGCCGAGATCGCCGATACCGAGCGCCTGATCGAAGAGACGCGCCGCCTGGCTGAAGATCGCGCGCACATGTCGCTGTTCCGCGAGCGCGGGGCCGAGCGTCTGCGCGGCGAAGGTCGTGATCCCGATGACGAAAAGCACCTGAAGGCGGCGATCCAGCGCGAACGCAAGATGTGGACGGCCGAAAAGCTGACCGACCTGGGCATGGAACGCGCCGCGCACTGGGGCTGGACCAACACGTACACGTACACCAAGTCGATCGGCGATCAGCTCTGCGCCTTGGCTGCGACGGGAAAGGACGGCGGACCGCCGGTGCGCATCGCCATCGTGCGCCCGGCCATCGTCGAGTCTTCGGTTTCGTATCCCTTCCCCGGCTGGAACGAAGGCTTCAACACGACGGCGCCGCTGGTCTTTATGGTTCTGCGCGGACACATGCAGATCCCGGCCGCCAAAGGCACGGTGCTGGACCTGATTCCCGTCGATATGGTCGCATCGGCCTTGATCGCGGCCTGCGCGGCGACGCTGCGCTCGGAAAACGAGCTCATCTATCACCTGGGCAGCAGCGATTCCAGTCCCTTCCGCATGCCGCGCGCCGTCGAGCTAACCGGCCTGTATCGCCGCAGCCACTTCCGACAAAAGGCCAAGACGGCCAGCGGTCCCGACGCGCTTTTGCACAAGCTGCGGGCGCGCATGGAATCGATTCCCGTCAGCAAAGAGCGTTACCAGCGCGCCAGCCTGCCGCTTCTGCGCGGCTTCGCCGAAAGCGCCAGCCGAATCCTCGGCGACACGCTGGAAAAAACGTGGGGCATGCCGCGGCTGTCGGCCCTGGCTGAACGCGCCAAGCAGCGTCTGGAAGACACCGCGCAGCTTGCCAAGCAGGGTGAAGGCGTCTTCGACCTGTTCATGCCGTTTGTCCATGACAACGCGCCGATCTTTCGCTGCGATCACACGCGCGCGCTGTTTGATCGCCTGACGCCGCACGACCGCGGTCTTTTGCGCTGGGATCCCGACACCATCAACTGGCGCGACTACTTCTTAAAGGTCCACCTGCCGGGCCTGGAAAAGTGGATCTTCCCGTCGCTGGATGAAGAATTCCAGGCTCGCCCGCGCACCGTTTACACCTATCGCGATCTGATCGAGATGCTGGAAACGGCGGGCAAGACGTATCGCAGTCGCACGGCGCTGCGCATGCTGCCGACGCACAGCGAAGATGGCGAGACCCTCCACCACGGTCAGCGCTACACCTATCGCGATCTGTTGGATCGCGCCGCGCACGTCGCAAGCACGCTGCGTCGCATGGGCCTTCCCATCGGGGGCAAGGTCCTTTTGATCAGCGAAAACCGCCCTGAGTGGGTCATCACCTACTTCGGCATCCTCAAGGCCGGTGGCGTGGCTGTGCCGGTCGATCGCGAAGCGACGCAAGACGAAGTGCTGAACATCGCGCGCCACGCGGCTCCGTTTGCCTGCGTCGTGTCCGACAAGGTGCAAGAGCGCATTCACGTGCGCACCGCGCTGGAAGAACGCGCCGCCGAAGCCGCCGAGCCCGAATCCAGCACGCTGAGCCAGATCAAGGTCCTGGGGCTAAGCGAGCTTGTGGCCTGGACCGGCCTGTTTTCGATGGCGACGCTGCCACCGCTGCCGCCGCTGGTCCTGACCGGCCGCGCGGACGAGATGGCATCGCTGATCTTCACGTCGGGAACGACGGGCCGGCCCAAGGGCGTGATGCTGTCGCATCGCAACTTCACGTCGCTCTTGGGCAAGCTGGCCGCGGTCTTCGACCTGGACAAGCACGATGGCCTGCTGTCGGTTCTGCCGCTGCATCACACGTTCGAATTCACTGCCGGCATGCTGATGCCGCTGATGCGCGGCGCGCAGATCAACTTTCTGTCTGAAGTGAACGCCGACACCCTTTCCGATGCGTTTTCCGACGCGCACGTCACGGGCATGGTCGGTGTGCCGGCGCTGTACCAGACGCTGTATCGCCGCATCACGCGCCAGATCAGTGACCGCTTGCCGGATACGCTGTCGCCGTGGGTTCTGCGCCTGTTGGATCGGCTGCTGGACGCGACGCGCTGGCTGCGTGAGCGCAGTCAGAAGCTGTTTGGCTTCGATCCGAACCTGCCGCGGTGGATCTTCTATCCGATCCACCGTCGGTTCGGCGGCAAGCTGCGTCTGCTGATCTCGGGCGGATCGGCGCTGCCGGTCGAGACCATGCGTCAGTTCCGCGGCCTGGGCTTCAACTTGTACGAAGGCTACGGCATGACGGAATCGGCGCCGGTGCTGACGGTGACGCGCCCGGGCCAGCGACTGGTCCTGGGTAGCGTGGGCGAGCCGCTGCCCGGCATCGATGTGCGCATCCACGAACCCGATGGCAGTGGCGTCGGCGAGATCATCGCGTCGGGCCCCAACGTGATGCTTGGCTATTACAACGACGCGGGCGCCACATCGGACACCATCCGCAGCGGCTACCTGCACACCGGCGATCTGGGCCGCATCGACGAAAAGGGCAACGTCTTTATCGTCGGTCGCAAGAAGGAAGTGATCATTGGCCTCAACGGCGAAAACGTCTATCCCGACGAACTGGAAGACCGTTATCGCGAACACTCGCTGGTCAAAGAGCTGTCGATCGTCGGCATCGCCGAGTCTCTTTTGAAGTCCGATGATGCGTCTGCATCGACGGAAAAGGGCGAGACCGTGGCCTGCTTGGTGGTCCCCGCGTACGACCACAGCGATGCGCACGGCCTGTCGCGCGAAGCGGTCCGCGATCGAATCCGCGATCACTTCCGCGACGTGTCGTCCAAGCTGCCGGTGCCCAAGCGCGTGAAGATCCTGCACTTCACCGACATCGAGCTTCCCAAGACCAGCACGCGCAAGGTCAAGCGCAAGCTGGTCGTCGACGAAATCCGTCGCTTGGAGCGTGTGCGTCGTCAAGCCAGCGCGCAAAGCAGTGCGCAGCCGGGCAGCCCGGCATCGCACGGCGGCGACTGGCTGCAGAGCTTGCTGGCATCGATTACCGGTCGCAGCCCGGCCGAGATCAGCGAGACCGCAACCTTGCAAGAGCTTGGGCTGGACTCTCTTTCGTTTGCCGAGCTTGCCGCTGGCCTGGAAGCGGCGTCGGTCAACCTGCCCGATCAGGTCGATCTGGCGGGCCTGTCCAGCGTGGCCGAGCTACGCAAGCAGATCGCCAGCTGGGGTCGTCGCCAGAAAGACACGACACCGACCAAGAGCACGCGCGGCGATGAATCCAAGCGCCGTCGATCGTCCGTCATCGTCGAAAGCACCAGCGATCGCATCTATCTGCCGGACTGGCTGGTCAGCTTGGGCAATCGCGGACTCAACGCCGGGCAGCGCGCGCTGTACGAACGCATGTTCAACACGCGCGTCACGGGCCGCGCCTATCTGCCGCCGGCCAGCCGCTTCGTCGTCGTCGCCAACCACTGCAGCCACTTGGACATGGGCCTGGTCAAGCACGCGCTTGGCGACTGGGGCGATCGCTTGGTTGCACTGGCTGCCAAAGACTATTTCTTCGACGATCCGCTCAAGCGCGTGTACTTCGAAAACTTCACCAGCTTGGTGCCGATGGAACGCCACGGCAGCCTGCGCGAATCGTTGCGCATCGCGGCTCGCGTCATCGAACAGGGGCACATCCTTTTGATCTTCCCCGAGGGAACGCGCAGCCCAACCGGTGTGATGCAGCCCTTCAAGTCGTCGATTGGGTATCTGGCTTTGCACCACCAGATCGATGTGCTGCCGATGTACTTGGCTGGCACCTACGAAGCGATGCCGCGTGGCAGCGTGCTGCCGCAGCGCAAAGAGATCGCGGCCCATATTGGACCTTTGATCTCGCACCAGCAGCTAGCGGCCGCCGCCAGCAAGGTGCCGCGCAGCGAACAAAACCGCGAAGCCACCCGTGTCGTCGAACGCGCAGTGCGTCGGCTGGCGCCCGGTGGACCCGATCGCGACACCCCTGTGCCGGACTACGATCCGCAAGCTACCGCCAGCGACACCTAGACGCTGCATAATGGTTTGCATGCGGCGTTCGCAGACACGACGGGCACGGTCGACACACATGGCGGCGCTCTTGTCGGCGCTCTTGGCTGCCGTGCCGGTGCCTTTTGCGCAGGCTGGGTCGGATGCCGTGCGCTTGCCGGCCTCGGCTTCGTCGCTGCAGACCAGCGAGCGCTTTGAAAAGATCGTGCAAGAGGCGCGCGATCTGCACGCCGCGGCGCTGCGCATTCGTCGACGGGAAAATCCCGAACGGATCACGCTTTTGCAGCGCTCGATCACGCTTTTAACGCGGGCGCTGCTGCTTCACGAAGGCCACGTGGAAACGCGCGTGCTGTTGGGTAGCTGGCTGGCCCATGCCGAGCTGGGCGATGCCGCCTTGAAGCAGGCCGTCGTTGAGCTTCTGCGGGCGCGCAGCGACGACACGACGCGAGCCTATGACTGCGAAATCGCCAGCATCTTGGGCGTGGTCTATTCGCACCTTCAGCGTCCTTTCGATGCCGTCGCGGAATACGATCGCGCGCTGCGCCTTTTGCCCGGCGAGCCAGAGCTTGTGCACCTATCGCGTCGCCATCAAGAAGCGATGATCCTTGGCAACTCCGCCGAGGCGCTGATGGCCATGGGCAAGCTGGACGACGCGATCCGACGCTATGCCCTGGCAGAGTCGATCGATCGCAGCGACCAAGCCACGCTGCATGCGCTGGGCTTGGCGGTGGCGTACGACCGCGATGGCCAAGTGCAGAAAAGCCGCGATGCCGTGGCAAGAGCCTTGGCTGCTGATCCGGGCCTGCGCTTGTTTCAAGGGGACGATGTCTTCTTTGTTCCCGACGGAGATCGCCACTATTACTGGGGTCTGATTCACGAAGCGCTGGACAGTCGTGATGATGCGCTGCGGTCGTTTCGCCAGTTTCTGGATGAGCTGCCCACCAGCCGCTACGCCGCGCGAGCCCGCAGTCACATGGACGATCTGAAGCGTCGGCCAGGCCTTGGCATCGCCGATCTGATGCGCGCGCAGGTCTTGCTGGCGCCGCCGCAGTTTCCCGCCGAAGCGATGAGCGGTGGTGGCACTCCGCGCAAGCACCGCAGCGAAGCCGATATTCAGCGGGTGACGCGCGATCGAGTCTTTGATCTGCGGCAGTGCTACGCGCGCGCTCTGCAGCGCACGCCGAAGCTGCACGGAGATCTGCTGCTGGGCATGATGATCGATCGCAGCGGCGCCGTGGTCTTGGTGCAGCCACTGGAAAGCACGTTGGGTGTCGGCGGCAGCACACTGCCCACGCCAACCGGATCCAGCACCACCAGCGGCGAAGCTCGCTTCCTGCTTGGCTGCGTGCAGGGCGCTGTGCAGCGCTGGCGTTTTTCGCCGGCCGACCCGGACAACGTCGACGCAGACGAGCTAGCTCTGCCGATGCGCTTTACGACGGGTCTGTGACATCGCCATGCGTTGTCGGCGCCGACCCTGCGTGTGCATCGTCATGGCTGCGGCGCTGCTGGCCGTGCTGCTTTTTCGACTTGATCCGCCAGCGCATGCGCAAGGGCGTACACCAAGCGGATCCTGTCGCGAGAGTCTGTGGGGCTGCGCCGGATCGACCGATGCCGACAGCAGCGAATCGGCAGAGCCACGACGTGTTCGCTATGCGCGCCACATCGCTACCGCTCGACGCTTGATCGCGTCGCTGCGCAGCATGCCAAGCGCCGCCGCCACGGACCAAGCCAAAGAAGCGCGGCAGCGAATCCAAGAAGCGCTGCAGATCTTCCCCGATGAACCCGACGCGCACAGCCTGCTGGGTCAGCTTGAGCAGGAGCGTGGCCAGCTACTGCAGTCCGGCTTGGCCCTGCGCCACGCAGAAGATCTGTATGTGCATGGCGCGATCTCGGATGCGATGGCTCTGTCCGTTCGACCGCCGCTTGAGATCATCGATCCGCCGCTGGCGATGGCCTTGGCACTGCTGCAGGCGCAAGAAGGGGACCTTGTGGGGGCGCTGGCTCGCTATCAGCGTCTGTTTGATCAGGCGTCGCACAGTCCCCGCTTGCTGTATCGCATGGCCGATGTGCTGATGCTGCTGGGTCGTCTTGAGGACGCCACCGCGCTGTATCAGCTGGCCTGTAGCATGCCCAAAGGCATCGACGCCCCCATCGCTGATACCAGCCGCGCTTGCCTTGGGTATGCCGTCGCGCTGGATCGCGGCGAGCACGCCATTCCCCCTGCCATTTGGCGCAAGGCACGCATTCCCGATCGGGGATCGCGTCCGGCGGACCTGCCCGACTTTCCCAGCGCCTGGGAACGCGACTATCACCGCGCCCTGGTCCTGACCATGGGATGCGAGCGACGGGCCAGCCTGCTGCGCTACCTGCGCAGTGCCGCCACGCAAGCCCCCGTCAGCTACCGACGACGTGCC
>JAYRFD010000281.1:0-4233 GCA_041908565.1 Polyangia bacterium
ACACCGTCGGCGCGACGATCGCCGACTTGCTGAGGTCGAACAGATCCAGCGAGATCTCACCGCCGCTGGGGCCGGTGACGTTGACCCAGCCCGAAAGGATGAAGGTCTTGTTGGCGCTGGCCGCCAGGTTTAGGGCCTGGTGCAAGACGTTCTGGCTGGCGGTGCTGCTGCCGTTTACGCGGACCGACCGCTCACCGCAGTAGCGCTGCGCCGAGTTGACCTCGTATGTCGTGGTCTGCATGGCGCCGCAGCAGCCCTTCCAATTCGGGATGCTGCTGGACGAACCGTCGACGTTGCTGGCGGTGCCGGTGATGCTGGCTTCAAAGCCCGGGTTTCCAAGCTGGTTGCCGACGACGTCGGTACACACCGGCGTCATGTCGACGGGCACGCCGGCCAGATCCGGTGGTGTGCCGTCGGTGCTCATCGTCGACGGAGAGCAGGCGGCAAGCAGCGAACCCAGCAGGCCAATCGACGCGGCGGCTCCGCAGCGCGCGCGCCCCCAAGAAGAAAGCAAACGAAGTGAGCGAATGTTTGTCCCCATGGTCCGCAGGATATCAAAGGCGCCCGTCGTGCGGGCAGCCCGCGAAGGCCCCGCCGCAGCGAGAGGAATGTGCGCAAACAGCGCCCTGCCAAGCCGCGCGCCCGATTCCCAAACAATCAGCGAACTTACGTTAGATTTCTATTCGTCACTATTGATATACACAAGCCCATTTATTAGCTAATCAAACCAAGCTTCTGGGCGCTCAGGGCGGCCTCGGCCCGCGAAGACACGTTGAGCTTGCGGTAGATCTCTTTGACGTGACCGCAGACGGTGTGGGGGCTGATGCCCAGCATGCGGGCGACTTCGGCTTGCGTGATGCCTTTGCCGATCAGCGACAGCACCTCGGTCTCGCGCCGGGTCAGGGGGTCGGGGATTTCAGCCGGTGCGGCATGAAAAAAGTTCAGAAGCTTGCGGGCGATGGCTGGCGACAGCGGCGGGCGTCCCTGCGTGATGCCCCGCAGAAGCTCAGCTAGCTGCTTTAGCGGCTGATCTTTGAGCAGGTATCCCTGGGCCCCGGCGCGCAAAGCCGGGAACAAGTGGCCATCGTCATCGAAGATGCTGACGACGATGCACAGGGTGGCTGGTACGTCGCGCTTGATCTGCGCGATCACGTCGATGCCGCTGCCGTCGGGTAGTCCCAGGTCAATCAGCGCCAAGTCCGGGGCCGGTGGGCTGGCCAGTCGTGTCCGCGCTTCCAGCACGCTACTCACCGACTCGACGGCGATCTCGGGAAAGCTGCTGTGCAGGGCACGGGTCAGCCATTCCTGGGCATCCGGCACGTCTTCCACCACCAGCGCGGTCTTGAACACTCCTTTGTCGATCAACCTAAAACCCCCGGTCCCCAGGATATCAAGAACGCGCGCGAGCGGATCCCGCGTCCTGTTCCCAAAGAAAAAGGAGCAGAGTCTCCGAATCCTGCACAGACTGCCGCAAAATAGGAGTCTCACAGCCCCCCAGAGGCAGGCCGATCCCCCCTGTTCAGGGGGTTGACGAATTTCCGCCGTCGGGCCTTCTTGCCGTCGGAAACTTCGGTCGCTATGGTGTGTGCACGGCTCCAAGCCGCAGGTGACAGAGCGGGCCGTTGATGGCCCAGCGGGCTTACTTCTCTTTTTTGTCGATGCGGTGTTTGCGCAGACAAAGGAACCTGCAGCATTCGTTCACGCCGTGCGCTGGGAATGCCGGACCACAAAGGGGTATAAAAAAGGAGTCTCTATGGCAATCCGAAACTACACACTGGGCTTGGCACTGGCACTGGGATCGGTCTTCGCAGTGGGCTGCGGGGGCAACAATGCACGCTGCGACATGCGACCCAATACTCCGCAGTGCACGGACTGGCGCGGGTCGCTATCGCCCGTCTGGGTAACGCAGGAAGCGCTGTGCCGGACCTTGGGCGGCACATCAGCGGGCGGCACTTTCGCGGCGGGCGCGACCTGCCCAATCGAAGAGATGCTGGGGGGCTGCCAGGCCACACAAGGCGACGGCAGCAAGCAGACCAACTGGTACTACAAAAGCCAGGCATTCCCGACCGAAGCCGAAGCCAAGAAGAAGTGTGACAACCAGATGACCTGGCTGCCGCCACAGTAGCAATCCCCGTCGACTCAGCGTCGCGGGGCCCAGCCTTCGCACTTCATCCTCTGTTCGTGCAGCCACTTTGCGTATGCTGCGCCATCCGGAGGATGGTCATGAATGCACGAACACAAGGACTGCGCGCAGTCGTCGGTGTACTGGGTCTGTGCTTGGCGCTGGGATGTTCCGCCCGCGACCTAGGCACCGATGAAGACAACGGGGATGGCGATGGAGATGCCGACCTGGGGACGGGAACCGGGGCGGGCAAGCGCTGTCCGGCCATGCCCTGCGCCGCGGGGACTGTCTGCATCGACAGGGCCTGCATTCCCACCGAGGGCCCCTGCACCGGGGATGAGGACTGCATCAATGACTCCTACTGCGAAAAAGGAGTCTGCATCCCATACGGTCCCAAGACCCGGAAAAGCGATCCGATGTGCAAGGGCGGGGGCTTTATGGCTGAAAAGTTTGAAGCCCCCAGGATGAAGTGCGAATGGACCAAGTCGCCGGTCATCATGGCCCCCGTGGTCATTGATCTCGACGGAGATGCGTCTCCCGAGATCCTGTTCGTGACGTTCAACGGCGGTCAGCTTGTGGCCCTGCGCGGCAAGGACTGCAGCGAGGTCTTCACACAGCCCGCCAACTTAGGAACGCGATCGCAGCTTGCGGTCGCCGATCTGGATGGCGACAAGCAGCCCGAAATCGTCGGCATCGATGGCAGCGGCGTGGTGAAGGTGTTCAACAAATCCGGAGTACTTCTGGCGTCGGCTTCTGCAGCGGCTCCATCGGGGCCCGCCGGCTTCAAAGATGGCGGCGCGGCGATCGCCAACTTGGATGGCATCGGCCCGCCCGAGATCGTCTATGCCGGCACCGCCCTGCGCTTCGAGGCCGGTCGCTTGACCACGCTATACAGCGTGAACGTCGACGGTGGGTATTGGGGTGTTCTGTCGGCCATCGCCGATGTCGACTTGGACGGCAAGCCCGATGTAGTGACCGGCAACCGCATCTTGGAAGGATTGACAGGGACAGACAAGACGCCGGCGGCGGCGCGCGGATTTGGCCCGGGCTATGTCGCGATCGCGCAGTTCGACACCAGCACGCCTGAGCCTGAGATCGTCCTAATCTCGTCGCAGGGCAGCCAGGCCGGTGTGCTGCGGGTGTACAACCCCAAGACCGGCGCCGTGGTGTTTGGCCCATACAACTTCGGCATGCAGTGGGGCGGTCCACCGACGGTGGCAGACTTCGACGGCGATGGCCGGCCCGAGATCGCTGCCGCAGGGTATCAAGGTTATGCGGTGTTCGATCCGGACTGCGCAGCGACGCCACTGCCAGCGTTCTGCCAGGGACCGGGCCTGCGCTGGCTGAAGACGACGCGCGACTTTAGCTCTGGGTCGACGGGATCATCGGTCTTCGACTTCAACGGCGATGGCCAGGCCGAAGTCGTGTATCGCGATGAGTGCTGGCTGCGCGTCTACGACGGACCGACCGGCAAAGTGCGCTTCGCGCAAAACCTGACGTCTGGCACGATCGTTGAGCTTCCCGTGGTCGCCGACGTCGACAACGATGGACACGCGGACTTGGTGGTGCCGACGCATCAGGTCGGCGGCTGCGGCACCGAGCCCGATCTGGGAATCCCGTCGGGCATGGGCACCAACGGCATTCAAGTGTTGGTCGATCCGATGAACCGCTGGATGCCATCCCGTCCGATCTGGAACCAGCACACGTACCACATCACAAACATCAACGACGACGGCACGGTGCCCGCGGTCGAGACCAACAACTGGCTAAGCTGGAACAACTATCGCCAGAACGTGCAGGGACTGATCAAAGGGGAATCGCCGGCCCCCGATGTGACGGGCGGTCGCGCGTCGGTGCCTGACAGCAGCAACTGCACCAGCAGCTGGGTCCTGAGCGCCGCCATCTGCAACCGCGGCGCCAACCCGGCATCGACCGCGGTTCCTGGGACCTTCTACCAAGGCGATCCGCGCCGCGGCGGCATGAAGATCTGCTCGACACAGAGCACCAAGGTCTTGCAGCCCGGTGAC
The DNA here is from genome assembly GCA_041908565.1 of Polyangia bacterium. Taxonomy (GTDB): domain Bacteria; phylum Myxococcota_A; class Polyangia; order Palsa-1104; family JAEUJZ01; genus JAEUJZ01. The sequence continues at coordinate 4,150 of JAYRFD010000281.1, forward strand.
TGCGAAGTCGTGCGCTGCGAGTGGCGCAACCCGCCCAGCGGCACCGTCGATCTGTGGTTTGCGGCCGATGACGACGGGTCCGCC
>JAYRFD010000282.1:0-2286 GCA_041908565.1 Polyangia bacterium
CGGGATCACGCCGTTTAGCGGAAACTCTGTCGGCATTCCGCGCTTGACGCTGCTGTCGAACATCTTGCCGGTGGTCATCCAGCCGGTGTAGTGCACCTTGACCGTGTCTTCGGCCGTCGGATGCTCGGTGCCCGTGCCCTTCTGCAGCACCTTGCTCTTAAGTCCCGAAGGACGCGCTTCTGCATCCGCCGGGGCCGCCGCAACGTCCGATGGAGCCGGGATGTCGTTTGGATCCGGCGCATCCGCTGCAGGGGCCGCCGCCGGGGTAGCAGCCTGAGTCGCAGGCTGTGTGCTGGATTGCGAGTTCGATGAGTTGTTGTTCACAGGAGGGCTCACTTTTTCAGAGGGGCAACCAGCCCAAGCCAGCGCTGCGAGCGATAGGCCAAGGACCGACGACGGAGCAACGGACGGAAAGCGGAACAGTGTGCGCATGGCCCGGCACTCTACTTCGGGGCTCTGGCCTGAAGCAACTGTCCTGTAGGCGCGGTCAGCATCTGAGCCGTTCTCTAAGCGCCGATGAACAGCTGGCGATCCGCTGGCGATCCGCTGGCGATCCGCTGGCGATCTACTGGAGATCAGGCCCCCACCGCGGCGCGTCCTCACGATAAGCTGTGTGAGTGGCGATCCGTCTTCATCGTCGCTATCACATCCTACGCGTGCTGGGGCGCGGAGGCATGGGGATCGTCTATGGGGCCTGGGATCGTCTGACCTCGCGCGAAGTCGCCCTCAAGCGCCTGCTGATGCGCTCATCGCGGACCGCTGCCCAGCTGGAAGCCCAGTCTGCCGATACACAGTCCATCGAGTGGCCGCAGGAAGCCAACGGGGACGACACCGGTCACATGATCAAGACCGTGCCGCGACTGGTGCCCGACGCGTTCGAGGAACGCATCGCATCGGACAGCGGCATCCTGGCCAGCTCTTCGTTGAACGAGGGACGACCTGGGCGCGCCTGGGCCGATGCCGAATCGCCAGAGCTTCGCGGGCCAGCCGCACACGCCGCAGAACCCGAGGCCGCAGCACAAGCGCATGCCGATGCCCAAGCCCTGCCCTCTTCGGCGGCCATCCTTGCGCAACACCAAGGGCATGCCGGCCCAGCAGACGCCGTCGCCGAATCGCAGCTGTTGACGCGGGCCTCGTACGGTCGGCGCATGCAGATGGCCGGCGAGTTTCGCACCCTGGCCTCGCTGCATCATCCACACATCGTCTCGGTCCTGGACTACGGCTTCGACGAACATCGCCAGCCGTACTACGCGATGGAGCTACTGGAAGCCGGACGCACCATCCTGGTGGCGGGCGCCCAGGCTTCGCTGATCGAACGCTGCCGTCTGCTGGCGCAAGTGCTGCAAGCGCTGAGCTACCTGCACCGCCACGGCGTCATCCACCGCGACATCAAGCCAGCCAACATCCTGTGCGTGCGCAGCTCGGTCAAGATCACGGACTTTGGCATCGCGGCGACGGCCGATTCGTGGACCGCCTTTGCTGGCACCGTGCAGTACATGGCGCCCGAGCTGCTGCAGGGCTTGCCTGCCACCGCCGTTTCGGATCTGTACTCCGTCGGAATTGTCGCGCATGAGCTTCTGTGCGGCAGCTTTCCCTTCCGCGCCAACAGCATGGAAGCGCTGCTTTACGACGTCCTGGGCCCCGACGGAGAATCCTATCTGCCAGCCCGCGCCCGACAGTTTCTGGATCTGCCGCGGGCCATCACCAAGCCCGTGCGCTTGTCTTCCCAACGGGCGTACTTCGCGCCGCGTAGCTCCGACGATCTGCCCGAGCTACGAAGGCTGCCAACTGGCCTGGCCGATCTAGTTCGTCGTCTGTTAAGCCGCGATCCCCTGGGTCGACCGCAGAGCGCCGAAGCCGCCCTTTCCGACCTGCGCCAAGCCTGCAACGGATCGCTGATTACCGAGGAGGATGCCAACCTCGACAGCTTCCTGCAGGCCGCGCCGCTGATCGACCGCCCCGAAGAGCTGCAGTGCATGCTGGCCCTGTTTGCCGCAGCGCAGCGTGGCCATGGTGCTCTGTTGCTGATCGGCGGCGAAAGCGGCGTCGGCAAGAGCCGGCTGATGGAAGAGTTTCGCGTGCAGGCCATGGTGCGCGGCGCCACCGTGCTGCGTGGCCAAGCCCAGCCATCGGCCCGCGTTCCCTTCCACGTCTTCGTCGAAGTCCTGCGCGAGCTGGCGGCGTACAGCATCCTGGATGATCACGAAGCCGCCGTCCTGAGCACCTTGGTTCACGATCTGCCAGCCGTCTTGGAACGGGCCCTACCCGAGTCCACCAGCGAACCAG
>JAYRFD010000283.1:0-1796 GCA_041908565.1 Polyangia bacterium
CGGAAGGTTGGCGCCCAGCGCTGCATCCAGCGCCTCGCGGTAGCCGCGCAGCACGGACTCTTCTTCCGTGAGAATCTGACGAAGTAGGCCACGGAATGCCTGCAGCACCGCAGCAAAGGGAATGCCGCGGTTGAACTGATCGAACTTCCCCGCCGCGTACAGCCCGCGGGATGCCAGCATGGGTCGCTGCACTTCGCTGATCAGGGCTGACTTGCCGATTCCTGGCGCCCCAGGAAGCAGTAGCACTTCGGTCTTCCCAGCGGCTGCGCGCTGAAACGCAGCCAACAGCTGGGCCACCTGCTCCTCGCGTCCGTACAGGACCTGCGACACCGCGAACTGCTCGCTGTGGTCGGCGCTACCGAGCACGAACAGCTCATCGACACCTCGTGCCCAATCGGCGGCGCAGCGCTCTATGTCGGCCAGCAGGCCAACGCTGCTCTGATATCGCTCTTCTGGAGTCTTGGCGAGCAGCTTGTTCAGCACAGCCGACAGGCTGCGTGGCACCCCTTTGTTGCAATCGCAGGCCAGAGGCGGCTCACGCGCGATGTGGCTGTGCACAAGTTCCAGGGCATCCTCACTGACAAACGGCGGTCGACCCGTTGCAGCAAAGAACAGCGTCGCGCCCAGGCCATAGTAGTCTGCGCGATAGTCGACCCCGCGATTCATGCGTCCGGTCTGCTCCGGCGCCATGTACTTCAGCGTTCCTTCCAACAGGCCAGGGCGGTTGGCCACGTGGACTTCTCGCGGCAGCTCGGCGGCCAAGCCGAAGTCGATCAGCTGAACCTGAGCACGCAGCGGATGCATCACTACATTTGCGGGTGTTACATCCTTGTGCAGCACCTGGGCTGCGTGCACACGAGCCAGGGTCTGGATCAGCGCGCGCGCACAGGCAAAAAAGGAATCCAGCGCGAGCGGCATGGGAAGTCGATCCAGCGCCTCAAGGCCGTCGTCGGCAAAGACAATGCGTCGCGCGTGGCCATGGGCCTCGATTCTCTGTGCCGTCGGGATGCCCGGGCCAGCTAGCTTGCGCAGCAAGACGTACTCGCGCTCCATGCGCGCTCGCTGCGCCTGACTGGGAAACTCATCCGCCATGCACTTGATCAGCACGCGGGTGCCATGGCTTCGTTCGACAGCGCGGTAGATGCGAGTCTCTTTCCCGCGGTAGACCTCGGCTGCGTTGTCAAAGCACTCCTCTAACAGCATCCCGCGATGATACGGCAAGCACGCGGGTCACGGTCACGGTCACGCTGGCACGCGCGGGGCTTGCGGTCCCATCACGGAGAGCGACCCGCCCGATCGGCCCCCGTTTTTCACGCCACCGCTTCGATCCACCGTGGGGACACGACACTCTGCGATTCCGGGAATGGAGTATGGGAACGTCGGGCAGCCCCAATGGTCCGGAACCATTGAGCAGACTTTGGAGCACGCCGGAGTCGTTGATTGGCGATTCGTCGCTGTACTACGATCACTGAATGCGCGACCCGAAACAGTCGATGTTACCGGTGCTCGATCAGGGCAGTGTGAACCGGCGGGCCGCGTGCCAGCTGCTGGGCGGTACGGCGGGGGGTGTTCTGCTGACGTCGTGAGGGAGAACCTATACGGGCGGGACGCCACCCGGTTCGGGCATGGGATCGACGGTACCGGGCGCTGGCAAGGACATGGGACTTCCCGATTTGCGGGGTCAGGACCTACGTTCTGCAGACCTGCGTTCCGCAGACCTGCGATCCTCCGACTTGGCGAACGTCGATCTGCGTCCGCCGCCCGTGAGCGACATGGGGACCGGCTGCCCCGCGACC
>JAYRFD010000284.1:0-2532 GCA_041908565.1 Polyangia bacterium
GCCCCAACCCGCCCGGTATGCCCAGGCCCTGCAGTCTTTTGCTGATGCCAAGAAGGGCACCGCTGGTTTCGCAGCCCTGGCTGATCTTCTGCCAGCCAAGGGGGTCGAGATTGCCGACGCATTTCCAGCGCTGCCGGCTGGGTACAGCGATCCGGATCTGCGCAGCGCGCTGCAGGCCGTGCAGCTTGCGCTTTTGGCGTTCAAGTCCGGTCAAGGGGTCAGCGCAAGCTTGGCTGTGTTTGGCTTCGACACGCACGCCAACCACGATGTCGATCAGACGCGCGCGCTGGGTCGGTTCCTGCTGACGCTTCGCTATCTGTTTTCCTATGCCGACAAGCTGGGTCTTTCCGGCCAGCTGTACGTGCAGATCGGATCCGACTTTGGGCGCACGCCCAATTACAACTTCGGCGCCGGCAAGGATCACTGGAACGTGACCAGCATGATGTTCGCGGGCCCGGGCATCGTGGGCGGCCGCGTGCTGGGCGGCACCGACGATCAGCTTCGCCCGCTTTCGGTTCGTCGCGATGATCCCAAGGGGCTGCTGGGCTACGACGATCCAAACGGCACGCGCATCCTGCCGGCGCATGTGCAGCGCGCGGTGCGCAAGCGTCTGGGGCTTTTGGGACAGCCACTGGATGTGAAGTACAGCCTGCCGGTTCCCAATCCGCTCGACGACATGCTGACCTGACCGGGCGCTGTCGAGGGGGCGCGAGGAACCCGTGCGATTGTGGCTGCGGGGAAGCGATGCGGTTCGCGTTTGGCAAGCTTCCGCGCCGGGTGCGCGTCGTCGAGATCTTCGGAAGCCGTTCCCGTGCACGGAAGGACAGACGGGAACACATCCTTCCTCGTCGATGTCGTCCGCGCGCTGGCTGCTGAAGCAGGATCGCTGAACGAGATGGGCAAGCGCGGCCTGCCTGAACGAATCTTCGCAGGGGGTATCGAGGAAGTCCTTTCGCGGCGCCTTGCGCGGCTGCCGGAATCGGCGCGCGACATGCTTCGTCTTGCGGCACTGGCGGGGCGGCAGCTGGATCTGAAAATGCTGGCCAGAAGTGCGCCCGACTTGGACTCTCTGATTCAGTTGAGCACTGACTGCGGCGTGCTCGAAGGATTCGAGCAGCGCTGGCGCTTCAGCCATGACACGCTGCGCGAGCGGCTGATCAGTGAGCTCGCTGTTCCGGTGTGTGTGGCCTTGCCTGCCGGGCTGCCGATGCAGCTTGCAGCAGAGTATCCAGACAGTGGGCTGCATGCGGCGCAGCTTGCGTATCACCGCAGCAAAGCGCCGGCCTGCTTCAGCGAGCCAGGAGCGCGCTCTCTTGCACGAATTCCTGCGGGGGCTTGGCGTGATGGAGATGTACGTCTGGCTTGGGCGACCTGAGCTGCACATCCAATGCACCTTGTGGGCACTGGTACACGCCGCTTGGCAGTCTGGGGGTGAAGTACTTGCTTCATACGAAGCAAGCGCTGGTTCCCGGATCAATCGCGACTGTTGCCGAGGACATGCCGAAGCAGGCCAAGTCGATGGTCGCGCCGATCCAGCGGATACCGATTGCTTGTACGCAGTGTGTCTGAACCAGAACCCATGGCGTGACATCAGCGCGCGGTGCGCGTAGCGGTCTGTCCCGCAGTGATGACACCGCTTCCGAGGGGCCGGGTTCTGTGATTAGCTTCGCGCTTCTGCATGCCACCCGACCGGCCCAGCACGCGGGCTGTCCGTCTACCGCCGCGGCCGTGGTATGCGGGTCCTTCCAACTTCTCTGCGATGAGCCAATCCATGAACTCCCCGTCCCCGTATCCCATCGGCACGCCGGGTCAGCCTTGGGGCGATACCGAGCGCACCACCTGGCGTTCCTTGCAGCGCTGCCAGCGAAGCTATGCCGCGGATGTGCTCCCCGTGATCGAGCGCCTGCGCAGCCGCTTCGACATCCAGACCTATGGCGAGCTTCACTATCCACCCGATCACTATCCGCTGCTGGCGCTGCGCAGCCGGGACTGGAACGACAAGCGGCCTATCGTGCTGGTCACCGGCGGTGTCCACGGTTATGAGACGAGCGGCGTCCATGGTGCACTGCGCTTCCTTGACCGCCACGCCGGGGACTACACCGACCGTGTCAACCTGCTGGTGGCGCCTTGCGTTAGCCCCTGGGCCTACGAGCGGATCCATCGCTGGAACCCCGATGCCGTCGATCCGAACCGCGCCTTTCGCGAACCCAGCCCAGCCGAGGAGGCCGCTGCCCTGATGCGCTTGGTGCAGCCGATAAGCGATCGGATTCAGCTGCACATCGATCTGCACGAGACCACCGATACCGATGAGAGTGAGTTCCGTCCCGCCCTGTCGGCTCGCGATGGCAAAGAGCACGAACCGGACACCATTCCCGATGGCTTCTATCTGGTCGGGGATCGCGACAACCCGCAGCTTGAATTCCAGCAGGCGGTGATCGCGGCGGTTGCCAAGGTCACGCACATCGCGCCGGCCGATGCGGCGGGCAAGATCATCGGCGCTCCGATTGTCGCTCCCGGCGTGATCGTGTACCC
>JAYRFD010000285.1:0-3516 GCA_041908565.1 Polyangia bacterium
GAAGGGCACGGGCAAGTGGACGGTGCAGGACGCCATCGATCTATCGGTGCCGGTGCCGACCATCGCTAGCTCGGTCGATGCGCGCGTGATTTCCAGCGACAAGAAGGGCCGCGTGCGCAACAGCCAGATCCTAAAAGGCCCGTCCCCGCACAGCATGGACGCCGCCGCCAAGGCTCATCTGATCGACGACGTGCGACAGGCGCTGTACTGCGCCAAGGCCTGCAGCTATGCGCAGGGCATGCAGCTTCTGTCGGTGGCTTCGCGCACGCGCGGCTGGAACCTACCGCTTGGCGAGATCGCCAAGATCTGGCGCGGCGGCTGCATCATCCGCGCGCAGTTCCTGGGCCGCATCAAGGCCGCCTTCGATCGCGATGCCAACCTGCCGAACCTGCTTTTGGATCCCGGCTTCGTCGAAGAGATCGGCGCTCGCAATGCAGCGTGGCGACGCGTCGTCGCGCTGGGTGCATCGGCCGGCGTGCCGCTTCTGGCGACGGCGGGCGCGCTTTCGTACTACGACATGATCCGGCGCGAGCGACTGCCGGCCAACCTGATCCAGTCGCAGCGCGACCTGTTCGGCGCCCACACCTACGAACGCACCGACAAGCCCGGCGCCTTCCATTCCGAGTGGGCCAAGTAAGGGCGCCCAGCCGCCTCTGCCCGCTCTCGTCGACCGCTCGCCCCGCCTCGCCCTCATCTAGCTCGCACTTCCCCGCTTGATCGCTGTTCAGCGCCGGCCCCAGCCGGCTGCGGATCGTCGCGTTCAGCCAGGGAAGTCATCCCTTTCCTTCGGTTTCTCGCCCGGCAGAGGCGGAGCGGGCGCGGGTGGAGCGGGAGCAGGCGCGGCTTTTGGAACGGGCGACGGCGCTTTCGGCGAAGCCGTTTGATCACTACGTGCGGGGGACGCATCCGTACGTCGGGGGGCGGGCGAATCTGCTGCCCACGCAAGCGGCCACGGCGGATGGCAGCTATTTCCGGACATCGCCGGTGGCCTTGCTGGACGGCGTCGAGATCACGCTGTTCGTTCATCCGAACATCCCCGACCGCATCCGCAATCAGGTGCCGCGTGACTTTCTGCTGTCGCAGCTTGCCCAGGGGGGCGTTCTGTCGACGCCGACGGAGCGCGCGCAGCGTCCGCGATCCACCGACACGCGTGGGCCCGAGCACGCGCTTGAGCACGGCTTGTACTCGATCGCGCAGCTGATCTATGCGCAGGAAAATCGCGCCCGCATCGACGCCGCGATTGCGCGAGACGGAATGACATCGCGGATGGGCATCGTGCTGCAGGGCATTCGATCGACGCGGGATGGCGCCCCGATCGCAGATGCGCTGTTTGTCGCAGCGCTGTCTCGGCCTCAGTCACCGCGCGCCAAGACCATTGAGGCGCTGCTGGATCTTTCACCGCGCACGGATCTGGCGCAGGTCCGCAAGTGGGTCGCGCAGGTCGAAGAACATCGCCGCGGCAACTACGTCGATCTTTCACCTGCGCCGGCTCCGACACCGGTTCGGTAACCAGGGTGCGCCGCTTCGACACGCGGACGGTGAATCGAGTCCGCCCAGATCGACCGGGGCTTCACAGCCGGGGCTTCACAGCGCAGCGTGAACGCGCGATAACCAGCGTCGTTGAATGGATCACAGCCTCGGTCCCGCCAGCGCTTCTTTGATCTGCGATCGGGCCGATGGTGAACAGCGGATGCACATGAACAACCTACGAAGAATCTGTGTGTACTGTGGATCGAACCCCGGACATGACCCGCGCTATCGCGAGGCCGCGTGGCAGCTTGGCACGTTCTTGGGACTGCAGGGCGTGGGCGTGGTGTACGGCGGTGGCAACGTCGGCTTGATGGCCGCGGTCGCCGATGGCGCGCTGTCGGTGGGCGGCGAAGTCATCGGCGTCATCCCTCGCAGCCTGATGGACAAAGAGCTTGGGCATCGCGGCGTCAGCAAGCTGTTCGAAGTGGGCAGCATGCACGAGCGCAAGGCGATGATGGTCGATCTCAGCGACGGGTTTATCGCGCTGCCCGGCGGCTTTGGCACGCTGGATGAGCTGTTCGAAACGCTGACCTGGCTGCAGCTAGAGTTTCACAGCAAGCCGGTTGGTCTTCTGAACATCGGTGGATTCTTCGACGGGCTGATCGGCTTTGTGCAGCACATGTGGGATGCCGGATTCGTAAAGGCAGAGCATGCCGCCAGCCTGCTGGTCGAAGCCGATGCTCAGGCTTTGCTGTCTGCGATGCGAGCGTTTTCTCCGCCGAACCTGGGCAAGTGGATGGAACGCATGGCGGCCGACGTTCGCTGAGTTCGCTGCGCCTGCTGTACAACCATCGCGGCCGCAACGGTGCTGCGCACGATCCGGGCGGGCTAGGGAGAGACAGAGAGCAGGGCGAAGCCGGCTTCGGCGCTGTCCACGCGACGAGCAAAGTCGGCGAAGGCCGGGAAGCGATCCGGCGGGATGCGCAGAAGCGGCAAGGTCTGTTCGACTCGCAGCGTGATGCGGTCGCCTTGCTCGTTGGCAGTCACTTGCTGGCTGAAGTGTCCAAAGTCACTGGCTTCAAACGGCGGAGCCAGCTGAGCAACGCGCAAGCGCGGTGGCAGGACGTACGTCGCAGACAGCACAGTGGGCGCCAAGGGGTGCACAAAAAGCGGCATCGTGCGGCTGGCGACGCGCACGTAGTGACGGCTGAACAGCGACGGGAACGGAGCCGGAAGGACCAGCTCTTGCGCGCCCTTTTCGGCGCGGCGGCGGGCTAGCTGCGGCGCCTGGAAGCGATACTCGACCACCATGGGTGCTTCGTCTTGGTCGATCGGGCCGTACTTCAGATCCAGCAGGCTGGCGCCGGGGAAAAAGAAGCCCAGCGTGCGCTGTTCCAGTTCTTGCCGCAGCTTGTCCTGCGCTTGGTTTTCGGCGTGCTCGCGCCACTCGATCGCGGCCGATCCGGTCAGCTGTTCGCGCACGCTGACTTCGCCACTGGGGCTGCCGTCCGCGGCCAGCGTGATCGTCATGTCGATGCGGCGGCCGTCGATCAGCACGGCTTGGCGGGTCATCAGGTCGCGGTCGGCCTGGAAGTCGCCGCGTCGCCACGCTGCGGGGGCGCCCCCCTCTTCGGGCAGGACCACGTCGGCGAACGTAGCGCTGGGCAGGCGCGGAGATGACGGCGGCTCGGGCACTTGCAGCGCTCGCGCACCGCGCAGCATGGGACGCACGTAGCCCGATGTCGTGTGGCGCAGGCTGGGATCCAAGAACAACAGCGGCTGGCCACTGGGGCCGCGACCGGGCGCCACCGCCACCAGCACCTCGCTGTACGCGGTCAGATCGGGCAACGGGCCGTCAAGCTGCGGCGCGTTCTTGGGGCGCACCAGCCACAGCTCGCAAGGGATGCCGGCCGCTTGCAGCAAGGCCATCAGCAGGGTGTCGCGGCGGCCTTCGCGGCGCGCCAGGATCGATGTCGCCTGTTCGTCGATCGAGCCGCCTGCGCCTTCGTGGATGCTCTTGCGCACCCAGGCATCCAGCTTCAGCGC
>JAYRFD010000286.1:0-11101 GCA_041908565.1 Polyangia bacterium
CACAGCGCGCAGGGATCTTGCTCGGTCAGGTTCATGCACTGCGAGCACAGGCGAATCTTTTCTTTCACTTCGTGCAGGGCCTGCGCCAAGTCACGAACCTGCGGAGCCGGTGCGCGCAGCACGTGGAACGCCAGGCGCGTCGCCGTCTTTTGGCCGATGCCCGGCAACCGGGCCAGCTCGCGAATCAGTCGAGAGATGGGATCCATGACACTCGTCTTCGTGATCCAGACACGCGAGCCGTTGGCCAAGCCAATGGCGGGCGCGCGCTGGGCTGCTCGACGGAAACGCCAGCTACAGCATGCCGGGAGGGATGCCCATGTCCATGGCCTTGCGGCGCATTTCGTCTTCTTCCAGGCCGCGGGCTTTTTGCAGACCTTGGTTGACGGCAGCGACGACAAGATCCTGCAGCATCTGCGGATCTTTTGGATCGATGACCTGCGGATCGATGCGCAGGCTCAAAAGCTCGCGCGATCCCGACACGACGGCGGTGACCATGCCGCCGCCAGAGCTGGCCTCGACGGTCTTGCGCGTCAGATCGGCGTGCGACCGCAAGAGCTCTTCGCGCATGCGCTGCGCCTGCTGCATGAGCCCATTTAGATCGGGCATGCCAGGGATGGAACCAAAGGGATTGTTGGGATCGTTAGCCATGCACGCTTACCTCGGAATCTAGCTCGGGTTCCAACAAAGATACCTCGCCGAAGACCTCGCGAACTAGCTTCAAGGCGGGGTGCTCGGCGGCTTCGCGACGTCGACGGGAAAGCTCGGCCTGACGCGCTTTTTCCTCGGTGGCGGCCAGCGTCTCGCGCGCGGCGGCATCCTTGGCTACCTGCGCATCCAGGACAAAGTCGATAGCCAGCGGCTGCCCAAGGACACGGTGGAAGATCTCTTGCAGACGCGACCGTTCTTCCTTGCTGCGCTGTACATCAAACGGGCTGGCAAGGCCGATGGTCAGTCGAGAATCATCCCACTGCACGGGGCGCGCGTCGCGCAGATAGGCCAGGACAGGGGCCTGTTCCAAGACCTTGCGCACGATGGCGGCAAAGTCGCGACCTGGCTGCGGCGGGGCAGTAGACAGTGGCGCCGCCATCGGCTCCGGCGCTGCGACGACGGCTGCAGGCTGTGGGGCAGCAACGGGCACAGGTCTTTCGACGACCGGCGCCGCGGACGCGGGGACGGCTTCGGGCGCAACAGACGCGGCGGCTGCCACAGACGCATGAGGCGCGACGGATGTGACAGGTGCGAGGGGGGCAGACGGTGCGGCGGATACGACAGGTGCAGAAGGTGCGACGGGTGCAGATGGTGCAACAGGTGCGACCGATCCGACTGGCGCAGCGGCTGCGATCGTGGGGGGCGCGGTCGGACGTGCAGGGATCGCTGTGGGCTGCGCATCCGCTTCCTGCATGGGCACCGGAACGGCTGCGGCTTCGGAGGGGCGCTGCGCGTGCACGGCGACCGGAGCCGGCGCGCTGACTACGGCGGGGGCCGCTGCGACCGTCTTCGACGGGACAGGTAGGGTCGGAGGGCGCTCAGCAGCGGTGCTGCGTGGTATCGTCGGGGCCTGGTACATCGCATCGACGGTAGGCGCCGGTCTGGTCACCGCTTCGCCTGTTCGCGAGGGCGGCACGGTGCGTGGTCCACCGCTGCTTGGTGTCCCGGGTCCGCCACCCATAGGTCCCATGCCGGACGGAGCCGGCGGTGCCCCGCGACCTGGGCCCCGTCCGCTGAGCCGATCTTCCAGATGTTCCAGGCGATCGACCAGCTCTGAGATGGGCTGCAGCGGCTCAAGAGCGCACAGCTCGACGAGGCCGACCTCGAGCGCATAGCGGGCTTGCGCGGCGCGGGCGGTATCTTCGGCGATGCGCATCATGCGATCAAACAGCAGCTCACTGCGGCCTGCGACCTGCTTGGCTTGCTGCTCTAGCTCGGGCAGCTCGGAAGCGGGGACTTCCAAAAGAGGCAGCGGATCTTTGACGACGCCGACGACAACCAGATCGCGCAGGTGCGACAGCAGCGTGCGCGCTAGCTGCGGTAGATCGAAGCCGCGGCGGAACGCATCGTCGACGAAGGCCAGCGCGCCGCCGGGATCGCGCGTCGCGATCGCTTGTCCCAGCGCCATGATCAGGCGGCGATCGGCGACGCCCAGCACGGCGGCCGCTTGCGCTTCGGTCAGCTTGCCTTCGGTCGATGCCAGCACCTGATCGAGCAGCGACAGCGAGTCACGCACCGAGCCAGCACCTTCGCGCGCGATGATGTACAGCGCCCCGGGATCGAACTCGATGCTCTCTCGCGTCAGTACATCGCCCAGATGCTCGACGAGGCGGGCGGTCGGCACGAGCTTGAAGTCATAGCGCTGGACGCGCGACAGGATGGTCTGCGGCAGCTTGTGCGGATCGGTGGTCGCGAAGACGAACAGCGCGTGCGGCGGCGGCTCTTCCAGCGTCTTCAGAAGGGCGTTGAAGGCGCTGGTCGACAGCATGTGAACTTCGTCGAGGATGTACAGCTTCTTCTTGCCGCGAACTGGCGCGTAGCGAATGGACTCGCGCAGCTCTCGGATGTCCTCGACGCGGTTCTGCGATGCAGCGTCGATCTCTTGCACATCGACCGAGGTTCCCTGCGTGATTTCGACGCAAGCGGGGCACTGATTGCAGGGCTCTGGCGTCGGAGCCTGATCGCAAGACAGCGCTTTGGCCAAGATACGCGCGGTCGTCGTCTTGCCCGTCCCGCGACCCCCACAAAACAGATACGCGTGGTGAATACGACCCCGTCGAATCGCATTCTGCAGAGTGCGCGTGACGTGTTCCTGGCCGATTACCTGCTCAAACGTCTGCGGCCGGTATTTCCGAGCCAGGACCAGATAAGACATGCCGGCATCCAACAACGGAGAGCCGACGCAAAGCAAGCACAAACAAGGGGTCGTTACACTCGCATTCTGCGCTGCGATTCCGACCCAAAAAAGGTGGCTGCGGACACCCGGTTAGTCGACTACCGTTGCTCCGTTCCCGGCCTGGCGGGGTTCATCAACGTTCCGTCGCCCGCAGCCATAACTGTTCCCGACAACTGCCGCCCAGGGCGGTGCGCCGAATGTGAAGCTTCGGGGCGCATCCGGAGGGAAGCTGGATTGGCGGAGAGAGCGGGATTCGAACCCGCGGTGCCTTTCGACACACACGATTTCCAATCGTGCACCTTCGGCCACTCGGTCATCTCTCCTGGTGTTGCACGCCCGGTTGGATACGAAGCGGAGAGAGAGGGATTCGAACCCCCGGTACCCTTGCGGGTACACCTGATTTCGAATCAGGCGCATTCGACCAGCTCTGCCATCTCTCCAAGAAGAAACATCAGAATCAGGGAAGCGATCCCGAAGAGTCACGGGAACGCTGCATCGGTTGCTCTGCCGGACTGCGGAGCGCAGCGAAGAAGCGTCGCAGCAGGGCCGCGCAGTCTTCGCTTAACACATCACCCACGACGATGACGCGATGGTTCAGTCGCGGATCTTCCAAGATGCGGTACAGCGTGCGGACCGCGCCGGCCTTGGGATTGCCACATCCATAGACCACGCGTCGGATGCGGGCATTGACCAGAGCCCCTGCACACATCGGACATGGCTCTTGAGTGACCACCAGCGTGGCATCACACAGTCGCCAGCTTTGTCGTGCGCGGGCTGCTTCCCGCAGCGCGATGATCTCGGCGTGTGCGGTTGGATCCTGCGCGCTTTCGCGCCGATTTCCGCCGGATCCCAGGACGACACCGTCTTGTACCACCACGGCACCGACTGGAACTTCACCGAGCATCGCGGCTTGAGCGGCTTCACCCAGAGCCAAGCGCATCGCCCAGAGATCTTCTTCACGAATGGGTTCGCGGACTGGCTCGGTGGCGGGTCCCAGCTGAGGCTCGGATGAACCGAGCGTTTGGGGATCCACAGACAGGCTGTCGTAACCATCCATCAACCTGCTACCAGCCATGCCCCCACCTGCGCGACAAGAAGGATTCGAACCTCCGACCCTCGGCTTCGTAGGCCGATGCTCTATCCAGCTGAGCTATTGTCGCAGAACTGCTTCCGTCGAGACCTTGCGGTTCCCTACGAGTCCGTTGCCGAACCGCCGCGCTTTATACAGAAGCTCCAGCTTTGTTTGCAACGAAAATTTGGGAGCTTCTTTTCTCAGCGCTCACAACGGGGCGGAGAGAGCGGGATTCGAACCCGCGGTACCGTTTTTGACAGTACACTCGCTTAGCAAGCGAGCACCTTCGGCCTCTCGGTCATCTCTCCATAGGCGCGCTGTTCCCGGTCGGGGAAATCAGCCACGCCTGCTGAGGCTGCCTTGCGTCTGCTCTTCTGTTATCAGCCCGGTGTTGTCAGCCCGGTCGTGCCGTTGCTGGTTTGGCCTGGGGGCCGGGATTCTTGCCGGGGTTGTCATGCCAGCGGAGGAGGAGGGATTCGAACCCCCGGCACTTTCGTGCTGCGGTTTTCAAGACCGCTGCCTTCGTCCACTCGGCCACTCCTCCCACGGGAGGCGAAGCGCACTTGTATCGCCTTGCCGGGTTGAACGCAAGCAGAAAGTAGCGTGCCCAAAGCGGGCGCGGCCGGGGCTAGTCGGCTGCTCGGTCTGGCTGCTGATCCGCGCGGTGCGGGGTGGCACTGCGAAGGGGACTTTGCAGGACGCCGCTGCGACGGATCTGGATGCAGACTGCGCCTAGTTCATCGGTACGCACAAGCGGAATCCCCGCATCGGCTAGGCGCTGCACGACCTCTGGATGGGGGAAGCCGAAGCGGTTTTGGCGACCCAGCGATGCCACGGCCAGCGTGGGCTGCACCGCGCGCAGCAGGGACTCGGTCGATGATGTCCGGCTGCCGTGATGCGGCAGCTTAAGCACATCGGCTCTCAAAATGTGTGGTGGCTGTTGCTCGACCAGGGATGCTTCGGCGGCCTGCTCGATATCACCGGCCAGAAGGACGGTGCGGTCGGCGTAGCGCAGCGCAAGGACCAGCGAGTTGTCGTTTTCCGCCCAGTTCGATCGAGCCTGGGCGCGACAGCGTCCGCCATCCGGGCAGGGGCTCAGCACATCCAGACGAGCACCGAAGAGCGATCGTGAGTGAGGTACCGCGACGAGCGTGCCGCGCTGCTGGGCCAAGCGTCGGATGGACGCCTCGGCAGCGTTGAGCCGTTCGGCTTCGCGATCCAGGCGGCCCTGGGCTGGCTGTTGGGTCAGCCACAAGACATCGACGTCGAACTGCGAAAGCAGCGATGCGACTCCGCCCATGTGATCGGGATGACGGTGCGAGACAATCAGAAGATCGATGCGGCGATAGCCTCGGCGTCGCAGAAATGGGCCGACGGTCGCTTGCCCGCTGTCGGCCAGCAGCCCCGTCGATGGAGCATCGGACGCGGGACTGCCTGGCAGGCGCAGACCCGGTCGCCCGGCATCAATGACCAGCACCCCTCCGTCGGGAAGTTCGGCAACCGCAGCGTCTCCTTGTCCAACGTCCAGGAAGGTCAGCTTTAGATCGCGCGGCGAAAACCACGCCGAAGCCAGGTGGCCAAGCAGCGCGGCAGCCAGGATCGAAAGACCCCAGATGCGACGGCGACCCAGGACGAGCAGGCCAAGAAACCAGATCGCGATCAGCCATGGGCTGGGCGCGTGCGTCGGCGCGGTAAGCCCCAAGCCAGCGATCTTCGTCGACAGAACCAGCACCAGGCGAGCCGATGCGGCCGCCAGTGCCGCGAACGGCAGCGCAAGTGGAGTCCAAGTCAGGGCCAGCAGCGCCGCCAACAGACCACAGGGCAGCGTCACAAGCTCGGCGATCGGGGTCAAAAGGAAGTTGCCGATCAGCGCCGCTCCCTGGCATTCGCCGAAGTAGTGGGCCAAAAGCGGCATCGTCGCCAAAAGGGCCGAAAGCGATGCATCCAGCAAGCGAATCACGACACGGATGGCCACGGACGAAAGACCCGTCCGTGCCGGCCAGAAAGCGCGTGGCTCGTGTTCGGGACTTACCCTGGGGCGCAGCCAGGACGTCGGCAGCCAGACCGAAAGCGGGCGCAGGTAGGCGATGCCAAGGGTCGCGGCAAACGACAGAATCAGCGACGGTGAAAAGAGGTTGGATGGAGAGCCCTCGACCCCCAAAGGCAGGCCGGTCCACAGCAGCGCGACGGCCAGGCTCTCTGGCAGCCGGGCTTGTCGACGGAAGACTTGGCCCAGCAAGAACAGAACAAGCGCCCCCGCGGCCCGCACAGCGGGAGGCTCGGCGCCGCTAATCAGCGTGTAGGCCACCACCACTGGAAGGGTGGCCGCAGCGGCCCAGCGTCGACCGATCCACGTCGCCGTCCAGCGCTGGTAAGCAAGCAGACCCTGCAGTCGGCGCAGCAGCGCATCCATCAGCGCGAAGAACACCAGCCCGACCGCCGACATGTGCAGGCCACTGACCGACAAGATGTGCAGGACGCCGGCATCTTTGATCTGCGCTTCCCAGGCAGGAAGACCGCTCGCCTGGCGCTGGTTGTCGATGTGGCGCAAAGCACCGCGCTCCCCAAGCGTCAGGGCTTGAATGAAGGCGGCGGCGCTCGGACTCTCGGCGCCCCGCACCCACGCCGGTAGGGCCGACCAGGCACGAAGGCTGGCTTGCAGCAAGGCCGCACGGACCTGGGCCATGCGACGCAACAGCCACAGGCGAATCGTCGGCGAAGGCTGGCTTTGCCCGATCGACAGAGTCTGACGCACGGCGGCGATCAGGCCGGCATCCTGCCCGGCAAGCCGCAAGACTGCGTCGGGAAAGACTCGCAGCGTTGCTGATTCTGCTCCGGGGACGACAGATTCCCGAGGACGATCGCTTGGGTGCTCGACCGCTGCCAGGGCACGCCAGGGTGCCGCGATGCGGATGCGATCGCTCGGCCATAGCGGCTCGATCGGCTCGCCCAGAATTCGCACCAGCCAGCGTGCCTGCGTCGTCGGATGCGCCGTCGCTGGCGTCGCTGACTCAACAGAGCCGGGCCACCGACCAAGCGGGGCTCGAGAGTCCTCCAGCAGCAGAAACTGCATTCCTGGGCCCAGCGATCGAACGTCACTGATGATGGTGCCTTCCAGCAGCCACAGGTCTGCCGGCTGGCCCCGAACAGGTGGTCGGGTCTGCGCACTCGTGGCTGCGGGCACTGCGGGGGGCGGCGCCGCGGGCCGGCGAGGAGCCTGCGCCCACACGCCTGTCGTCAGGGCCACCGCGGGCAACAGGACTGGCCATGGGCCGCGTCGCAGCCATACCAGCAGCAGCGCGGCTAGGCTGAAAAGCGACAGGGTACGACCAAGCGGTGCAGAGCAGCCCAGGCTGGTGCCCAGCAAGACTCCAACCAGATAGCCCAGGGTCCACGGGACAAGTGCGCGGTGCATGAGGGGGCGTGGTTATCGGCAATGAATTCCAGCGGTTGCGGCCTGATTCCGCGCAGAGGGCGAGGCCACGTGGGCAATGGGGAGGGCGTCGTCGTAGCAGGAAAAATTTTGTTATTTGGAAAACGCAAAAACAGAGACATGTTAGACTCCTTCTGCACATGTTGGCTTCGAAGGGCGAAGGGGATCTCGCGCATAAGTTGCTCGCTGCGCTTGAGGCGAACGTGACCGTTCCGGCACGTCTGCGTCAGGAGATCCTCGGTGTCTCGGCCAACAACCGGGATCAAGTCGAGAACATGGCGGCCAGCATCGTCCGTCATATCTCGCTGTTCGCGGGATCGTCGAACGTGCTGTCGATCCTGATGAAGCTCGATGTGGCGACGGGCGGCACCTTCGTACTGGTGCCTCGCGACGAGAGGCTGCGGATCGAAAACGAAGCGTCTTTGGTGGTGGCGCGGCGCACGGCGATCACGCTGGCTTCGAAGCTGGGTTTCGGCCCGGTCGAGCGAACCAAGGTGGCGACGGCGGTCTCGGAACTGGCCCGCAACATCGTCATGTATGCCCAGTCGGGCGAGGTCCGCTTGACCGTCGCCTTGACCCCGCGCATCAGCCTGACGGTCGAAGCCCGCGACAGCGGTCCGGGTATCGCCAACGTCGACCAGATCTTGGGCGGCGGCTTCCGTTCGAACACCGGACTGGGCATGGGCCTGCGGGGCGTCAAGTCGATCGCCAGCGAGTTTTCCCTGCAGTCCACCCCCGGCCAAGGCACGCGAGTCAAAGCCGTCTTCTTGTCCCCGGTGCAGCGCTAGAACGCGTGGTGAGTCCTGTGCGCACCCAACCAAACCAGCCTTCCGTCCTTCCTGCAGACCGGCCGCGAGGTCGGCGGCGGCATCCGACCGCCCCCCGATCTGTGACGAGGAACTTCCATGATTGATCGCATTCCAATCCTGCGCATCCGCGACCTGCTGCTGGTTTCGATCCAAGCGGATTTGCACGACATCCTCGTTGAACAGCTGCAGAGCGACATCCTCAAGGAGCTAGAGCGCAAGAGCGCCCGCGGCTTGGTTTTGGATATCTCGGCGATGCAGGTCTTGGACACCTACACGGCGAGAGCCTTTGTGCACACCGCGCAGATGGCTCGGCTTATGGGGACGCGGACCATCGTGTCCGGCATGACTCCGGCGATTGCTCTTACGCTGACCGAGATGGGCTTCACGGCGTCGGGTTTCGAGACGGCGCTGGACCTGGAATCGGCCTTGGAAGCGCTGTCCTCGCCAGAGATGGATCTCTGACCGCTGCAGTTCTGCGCCTGCACCTTTGCAGTGCCGCAGCGCGCAGCGATTGAGGAGGAGAGGCCTGGACGCACCACCGAAAGACGGCAACGCACGTGGAGCGCACGAGGCGCCGCCCAATCGCACCAGCGATCGCCCTTCCGATCGCGCCCCGGATCGCGGCACATCGGAAGCACGGACGACTTCTGCAGATGAAACGCTGAGCCTTCTGATCCAAAGCAGCGCCGATCTGGCGAGGGTCTACCAAAGCACGCTGCAGTTCGCGCAGAAAGCGGGCTTGGCTCCGGGGCTGCAGCAAGAGCTGATGACTGTGGCATCCGATGTGTCGCGTCGCATCGTCCGCCATGCAGCAGAGAAAGCGGCGTGCATGATCTCGACGGGGCCGCGCGCTGTGCGGATGGAATGGCACGCTGATCGCGGCAAGCTTCAGGCCGACAGCCCAGCGGTGTTTGTGGGGCCGGTGCCGGCCCGTCCGCAGGCTGGCTTGGTAGAGCTCGATGCCTCGGTCAGCATCTCGGGCTGGCGATGGTTGACGCGCGATGCGATCAGCCGGGCTTCGCTGGTGTCGCGTCCGCACCCGCGTGAAAAAGACTGCGGCGATATGGCGGCGGTCGTGCGGTCCGAAAACAAGCTGCGGCTGGTGGTCGCCGATGGCTTGGGTCACGGCCCGGCCGCTCGCGAGGCGGCGCGTCGCGCAGTCGAGGCGCTGCGCAAAGACATCCAGCTGGACTTGGCGGACGCGGTCTACAGCGCGCATGCGCAAGTTGCGATGACCCGCGGAGCCACCTTGGGCGTGGCCGACATCGATCTGCAAAACCGCATCGTGCGCGGAACCACCGTCGGCAATGTTCGCGTGATGGTGTTTGGCAGCAGCGGGCGTTCTTGGTCGCCCTGCGGGACCGACGCTGTGCTGGGACATGGCCGGGGCAACCACGGACGCATGGACGTACGCGTCGAACAACAGCCTTTGCCCGATGGGGCCATTGTCTGCTTGTTTTCCGACGGTCTGGCAAACCAGCTGCGCCTGCCGTGGCAGCGCGTCGATCTGGACGATCTGGCCGCGCAGCTCTTCTTGAGCTTCTCACTGCCAAACGACGATGCGACGCTCTTGGTCGCGTCGTAACCGGCGCTCGCCCGACTCTGCAGTATGAACGCGACTTGAGCGCCGCTTGCGTGGGGCCTTCGCGCCGCTTGCGTGGGGCCTTCGCGCGGCACGAACGCGATTTGACCTGTGATCACGTACCGACCGACGCGGTCAGTCTGCCGACTGCTGCTGTTCGATCTGCAGCAAGGCCCGCATCGTGCGCAACAGCCGCGGCATGAACGAATAGCGGCGCACCGTGTGGCCCATCAGGTACAGGCCGATGCGGTTGATGCACAAATCGTAAAGCGCACTGCGATACCCTTGCCGCCAGGTGTCCGCCGGAATGTCGCGACCGCTGGCTTCCATCAGCGTGCGGCGGTGCAGATCGATGTAGTGCTCGATCATCTGCGCGTCGATCGGTGCGTCCAGCACAAAGCACAGAAGCTCGGCCAGATCGTGCTGCGGCAGGTGCAGCGTCGCCAGTTCCCAGTCGTAGACGCACAGGCGCAGATCGCCGGCCCGAAAACCCAGGTTGCGCGGGTTGAAGTCGTTGTGGATCAGCGTCCGCGGCTGCTGCTCGATGCGGTTCCACCAGCTGGGCAGGCGCGACAGGATCGACTGTATGAGGGCTAGATCCTCTGCGCGGACTAGCTCTGGAAACTCGCTGGCTGCGTGCTGCCACAGCGCTTCCCAGAAGTCGCTCATCTGCACCATGCTGTCGGTGCAGTGCACCATGCCCAGCCACGGCTGCTGCCGAAGCTCGGCTTCGCGACCGTACCAGATGGCGTGGATCTGGCCGATTCCGCGCACCGCCGCTTCGATGTGTTCGCGACGCCAGCCGCTGACATCGTCGTCCGAGTTCATCAGCACCAGGCCGTCCAGCCGTTCCATCACCACGACATAGGCTTCACGCAGATCGTTGCGATGCGTGCCGAAGATGCGGGGCACGTGATCGACAAAGCGAGGATCGCACTGGGCATAGACCGCTAGCTCGCGCGTGTGGCAGCCAGAGAAACCGATCTTGCTCTTGTACTTGCCAAACGTCGTCGCCAGCTTGCCGCCGCAGGTCTGCGCCACGCTGCCGGTCATCAGCAGCACTTCTTCATCCAGCGGCTTCACCTTGGCCACCACCGACAGCGCATCGCGCGCACCCGAGCCTCCCTGGTATTCCACGCGCAAAGGAAAGTGCCCCAATAGCTTGTTCACCTTGCGCGCCGTCAGCTCCGTCAAGATGCTGGTCCCCATCGGCAGCGGCTGGGGCTGGATGCGATCGCAGCGCAGCCCAGGATCGGCCAGGGCTTCTTGCAGAATCGGATCGAAAAAGGCGGGCGAAAGATCGTCGGGGGTCAGCCAGCGC
>JAYRFD010000287.1:0-2034 GCA_041908565.1 Polyangia bacterium
CTGCATGGCGACTCTGCCAATGCCTTGCGCTGGGCGCAGGAAGCGCAGCGTCGGACCGAAGGGACGCTGGGGCTGCACTTCGTCACGGATCTGCACTTCTTCACGTGTCTGGCGCTGACTGCGCAAGGTCACCTTCCTGGCGATGAAGAGGGGCCGCCCGCGATGCTTGCCCAGCTGAGTGAACAGCTTGGGCGCTGGGCCGCATGCTATCCGGCGAACTTCCAGCACAAGCATGTACTGCTGCAGGCAGAGTTCTCGCGACTGCGCGGCACCTTTGCCGAGACGCTCGATCTGTTCGATCGGGCGATCACAATGGCGCAAGCCAACGAATTCGTTCATCACGCTGCACTCGCGTCTGAGCTGTGCGCGCGCTTTCTGATCAAGCAAGGCCGCAGCCGCCTGGCCTTCGTCTATCTGCGCGACGCCTACCACGGGTACGAACGCTGGGGTGCCAAAGCGAAGCTTGCGCAGATGGTGCAGGCATTTCCCGAACTGCAAAGAGATCCAGTCCTGCACAACGCGCCTGAGTCGTTGTCGCCAACGGTCACTAGCTCGTCGACGCTTGGGGCTGGTGGTGCATTGGATATCGCGACGGTTCTGCATGCCGCGCAGAGCATCGCCAGCGAGATCGTACTCGACCGACTGCTGGAACAAGTGCTGCGACTGGTGACCGCAAACGCCGGTGCGCAGCGCGCGCTGCTGCTGTTGGAACGCGACGGGCAGCTGTCGTTGGAAGCGTCGATGACGGTGAATCCTGACGTCGTGAACGTCGGTCTGAAGCAGCCGCTGCCCAGCTGCAAAGATCTGGCGCACTCGATCGTCCAGCTGGTCGCGCATACCCGCGAGTCGATCATCCTGGCGAACGCCAGCACAGACAGTCGCCATGCCAACGATCCATACATCGCGCGGACCAAGCCGAAGTCGGTGATGTGCTTGGCCTTGAAGAGTCGCGGTCGCTTGACCGGCCTGGTGTACCTGGAAAACAACGCGGCGGAAGGCGCGTTCACCGCGGAACGCATCGAGCTATTGCGTCTGCTGTCCGGTCAAGCTGCCAGCGCAGTGGAAAACGCCATCCTGTATACGCGATTGAAAGAGCTGACCGACCAGCTGCAGAGCAGCAACGATGAGCTGCGCCAGAAGAACACCGACCTGCTGCAGCGCACCGATGAGCTTCGTCAGGCAAACGAGCGCACGCGACAAGAGCTGCAGGAGCGCGAGCGAATCGAGCGCGAGCGCGCGAACCTGCAAGAAGAGGTCATCCGCATCCAAAGCGCGCGCCTGGCTGAGATCGCCGCACCGCTGATTCCCATCACCGATCAGATCATGGTCCTGCCCTTGATCGGCACGATGGATACCGATCGTGCGCAGCAGGTCATCCATACGGTCCTAAACGGCGCACAACAGCAGCGCGCTCGCGTCGTCATCATCGACATCACGGGCATGAAGCATGTCGATACGAACATCGCGGGCATGCTGCTAAACGCTGCGTCGGCGCTGCGACTGCTTGGCACGCAGGCCATCCTGACCGGTATCCGGGCCGAGATCGCACAGACCTTGATCTCGCTTGGCATCGACCTGGGCGGCATCGTGACGCGGGCCACGCTGCAAAGCGGCATCGCCTACGCGGCATCGCAGCGCGGGCTCACCGGCAACAGCGCACTCGCTGACACGCTCGGTCGACGTTAGCCCCCAGCACAAACCACGGCGCAGCGATTCGTTCTTGCCGGCGGCGGATGCGGACCGATTCGCCCGCTTCCTGCAAGACAAACGGATATGTTGGCGTGAAGCCGAAGGTTCGCGGTTTTCCCGTCGAGGCCGCGAGATTTTCGATATGCTCCGGCCATGCGATTTTGCACACCCTTTGCAGTCTTCGCCTTGGCCCAGCTCAGCTGCACGGGCGAAGGTCTAAGCCCACTGGTGCAGCACTTCGATCCGCCTAGCTCGACCGTGTTGCCGGCCCAGAATTCGCTGATACACGTCGTCAACTTGGATGACGAACCGCTGGTCTGTTACACCACCGATGGCAGCGTGCCC
>JAYRFD010000288.1:0-1515 GCA_041908565.1 Polyangia bacterium
GGATCTTGCGCGCCACGCCGCCGCCGATGACGACGCCGCCCGTCGCCATGCTCTTCAGAGCCAGGTTGCTGGCCTCTGCCCCGTACAGCATCACAAAGCGGGTCAGCGCCTGCTGGCACAGCCCGTCGGTGCCGGCCAAGGCATGCGCCGACACGACAGCCGGCGCTCCTGCTCCGGCCTCGGCAAGCTCGCGGGTCACGGCGTCGGAAACGCGCTGCGGTTCGCGCGCGGCTAAGAACTCATACAGCGTATGCAGGCCGCCGCCGCACAGGACGCGCTCGACGCTGACGTGATCCGGAAAGCGAGCCTGAAGGAAGCGCAGAAGATCCTGTTCCAGCTCGTCGCGGGGTGCGAAGTCGGTGTGCCCACCCTCGGTGGCGACGATGACCGAGGTTCCAGCGCTCGGCTCACGCAGCGCCGGGAACATGGCGTGGCGCAGGGCCCGTCCTCGCACGACCAGCGCCTGCCCCATGCCCGTGCCAGCGCCCAGCACACACAGGTTGCCGTCGGGATCGGGCTCGGCCTGCGCGGGATCGGACAGCAAGGCGACCCGGTCGGCCAGACTCGGCGGCAGCCGAAAGCGTTGACTGGGATCGGTCGGTCGCTGCGCTTCGATCTGACGGACCAGGCGCGATGCGTACAGCGACAGGGCATAGAAGTCATTGGCCAGGCGAACCGACTGCAGACCGAAGCGATCGCGCAGAGCACAGGCATCGATCTGGTAGCCCAGGTTGGTGATCGAAGCGCGCTGCCCCCAGTCGGCCCCGTCGGCCCGCTTTGGAAGACGCACTTCCGTGATCGGCCCTGCCACGCCAAGGCCGGCGGCGACCGGACTTGGCTGCCGCTTGACCTCTGGATCGGACAGGAAGGTGGCCACCATGTCTTCCAAGCTGTTGTGCGCTCGACTGTCGAACTGCCGCGTGTACAGCGGCTCTCCCGTCACATCGCACAGTGCAAGCAAGGTCTTGGTGCCGCCCAGATCTCCTGCCAACAGCGTCATGCAGCGAGCTTATCAAACTCAGGCAGCCGCCAGGCTCACGCGTTTCGTCCGCCTTCTGCGTTGTGTTGGCCTCGCTTCTGCGACATTTGCGCGCCGCCTCTGCGTCGCGCCCTGCCCGCGTGGCAGAGACGGCTTGCCGCGGTCGCGCTTGGAACGGCCTCGGCGACCGTAGTATGATCGTCCGAAGCGTTTCAGCAGCCTTCTTGCGCCTGTGCCTGCCGTAGTTCCGGGTCCATCTGCCGTGCCCGTCGTCCATCTGGGAAACGCTGGCGACGCGGCGATCCAGCAAGGCCTGGTCCTGGAACCGCTGCCCAGTGCGCATCGTCCCAACGATCACCGAGACCAGTGCCCATGTCCGCCCAGCCCACAGCCGCCGCAGCAGATCCCCTTGTCGGTCGCAAGGTCGGTGGCTATGCCGTCACGCGCAAGATCGGCCAAGGCGGCATGGGCGTCGTCTACGAAGCCAAGCACGAGCGCATCGCGCAGCAGCGAGCCGCCATCAAGGTGCTGCACAA
>JAYRFD010000289.1:0-4726 GCA_041908565.1 Polyangia bacterium
CGGCGGGCTGCGCCGTCGGGAAGCCGTGTGCGCCGGCCTGGGGCAGCATCGAGGATCGCATCGCGGGTACGGTGCACGGTCGCGTGCTTAGCGGTCGCCTGCAGGCCTCGGCTGCCCTGCGCTATGACCTGCTAAGCGCCCGCGTCGACGATGCCCAGGCATCCCTGCGCGCGCTGCTGCAGGCGGGATCGCCGCTTTCCCCCGACGCTGGATCCATTTCCGCGCAGCACAGCCTAAGCGCTGATTACCGATACAGCGTGCCGACCTGGGACGGCGACTCGATCTTCAACGTCTTTGGCGCCGACCCGTACCACCATGCGCAGCTGCGCTACGACGGGCGGCGGGTGCTGCGGGCGCGGTCGACCGAGGCGCGTCCGTCGCGTCGCACCGTCCGCGAGATCGGCTGGTCCGCGCGCGGCTATGGCCGGATGTTTGTCGACGTCGCACGGCCCGAAACGACAGGCCCCAGCGCTGCATCGACGGCAGTTGCCTCGCTTTCGACGGCGGGCGGCGGCGATCTGTCGCTGCTGTATCGACACGCGCAAAGCCACGTCCGCGTCGATGGATTCGTCGACCTGGGCTATGGCGGGACGCGCGCCGGTGGCGATGTCGCGGGGCGCTGGGCGCTTTACCACGACACCGTCTCTTTGGAAGGGCGCGTGCTGTACACCTACTGGGCGGATGAGCTTCACGACAGCAACCGCAGCCACGGCGTCGCGCTGCAAGCCGGCGTGCGCTGGGCCTTCATGCGCGGATCGCTGATTCACGTCGTCGTTGAAGACAACATCGATCGCTTCAATAGCTCGCAGCTTCGCCTGCTGGCCACGCTGGACCTGTCGTACGCGCTGGGGCCGCAGGGACATGCGCGAAGTCCTGCGGGCTTGCTGCCCGCCGGTTTTGGCGACGCACCGCGAGCCTATGCCACCCCGGGGCTGTTGCCATGAAGGCCCAGATGCCGAAGTCGTCACGCCTGACACCGGGCACCGCCCGCCTGGGCCTGTGTGCTGCACTTGCGCTGTGCGGCCTGCTGCAGTCGGAAGTCCCAGTCGGCGCCCAAGCGCCGTCGCCTGAAAAGGGCTCCGCCGTCGATCTGTGGTCGCCCTTGCGTCGGGAACAGATACCTCCGGTTTCTCCGTCGCGCAGCAGCCAGGGACCGTCGACGGTCGTGTATCCCGCGGGGCCTGTGCCCTTGCGCTTTTCGCATCGCCTGCACCTTCAGCGAGGGGCTCGCTGCGAAAGCTGTCATCCGGGGGCCAGCACGTCCACCGCGTCGCGCGACAACCTGCTGCCGGCAGAAGACCAGTGCCGCGCCTGTCATGTCATCGATCGCTCGCGGCCCTTTGGTCTGTTGTTTCAGGCGATGCCGCCGGGGACGCCACCAACGGCCTGCGCGGCCTGCCACATCGGCTTTCCCAGCGAGCCAGCCCGCGACGGTCAACCAACGCTGCCAGTCGGCACCGACCCCGCATCGCGCATCGCCCGCAGCGATCGACCGCCGCCCAACCTAAAGTTCAGTCACCTTCTGCACGGGACCTTGGGCATCGGCTGCCCGACCTGCCATGGCGATCTGTCTTTGGTCGACGGGGCAGGGCGCGCGCAGCTACCCAGCATGGACCTGTGTCTGCGCTGTCACAACGGCGGCAAGATGCGCGTCAAGAGCCCGACCGCACCCGCTGCGTCGGCGGATGTTCCGGACAAGGTCGCCGCGTCTGCATCGTCTGGATCGACCGGCTCGTCACGTCGCGCGTCCGAGCGCTGCAGCGTCTGCCACCCCACGCAGAGCAGCGGCCTTCTGCAGCAGCAGTTCCCAAGTGGGATTTTGTTGCCAAGCGGTGCGCTGCGCGGCGACGACCATCGCGAAAACAACTTCAGAAGCAGTCACGGTCTTTCCGCCCAGGGCGATCCCGATTACTGCGCTAGCTGCCATCGCGAAAGCTACTGCCTGCGCTGCCACAACGCCGTCGCCAAGCCGCTGGACATCCACGGCGGAAACTACATCGCGCGTCATGCCATTGATGCTCGACGCAATCAGCCGGACTGCAGCACCTGCCATCGCCAGCAGAGCTTCTGCCTGGGCTGTCACGAACGCCTGGCCGTCGTCAGCCATTCGACGCTGCCGGGACGTCCGCCGATCAGCGCCTTTAGCCCAGCCCAGCCGCGGCGCTTTCATCCCGAAGGCTGGGCCAGCGTCGGCGGCGGCACGTCGGAAAACCAGCACGGGGCCGAAGCGCGCCGCAACCAGCGAAGCTGTGCATCCTGCCATCGCGAGGACACCTGCCTTGCCTGCCACAGCACCTTGCCCGATTCGCGCGTGCCGGGCGGCGCCAACCCGCACCCCGTCGACTGGGTCGGAAGCGGTCGCTGTCGGGCCCTGGCCAGCCACAACCCGCGCGTCTGTCTGAAGTGTCACCGCGACGGCAGCGCTGCTCTGTCCTGTCCATAAGGGCCAGCGATGCCTGCCAGGCTATGTGCTTGCCCCGGGCCTGCGTGCCTGGGGATCCTGAGCCGGTCGTGGTCGCGGTGCCGCATTGGCTGCGAACGAGCCCAAAAGAATGAGATAATACATTAAGTCGATTAATCGAATTTGAGTCTGAGGATATGATCATTATGTAATTGCTATATGCGGCGCAAGTCCATGTGACTTCTTTGCAAAACAGATGACTGCGAACGCTTGATCCAGGAAGGACCTGCGAAATGGCGGAAGACAACAGCAAAGGCGGATATGGGTTGTTGGTAGCAGTGCTGCTGCTGCTTCTCCCCGGATCCTGGGCGCTTCAGCTACGCAGCGGGACGGCGAAGCCGGCGGTCTCGGCGGGGGACAGCCCCGACAAAGGGGGGGGAAAAGCCACCGAACGGAACGACGTACCGCCCACGCGAGGTCCGTTGGAAACCCAGATCAGCCCCGTCAAAAAGCTGCTGATCGAGTACTGCGACGGTGGTCCGATTCCGACGAAGCCGGCAGCCAGCGGCGATGCGAATGCCGACGCGAATGCCAATACGAATGCCAATACGAATGCCAATGCGAATGCGAATGCCAATGCCAATGCTGCGACGGGCGCTGGCAAGGCTGCCGACGTCGTCGGGACGGGCGCAGTGGAAAGCCCACCTGCGGCGAGTCCGCCGGATCCAAGCTCGCCCGAGGCGACGAAGCCCACGACAAGCCCATCGCCCGCCAGTGAACCGACGGACGCGCGCGTGCGAGCGCCGTGGGCGACGCGCACATCCTTTTGTCGGCCGCAGGATGGCGGGGCCGCCGTGCAGGCCAGCGTGGCCCTGGTCCCCGAAAGAGGCTGGGGGCTGGACGGCGCCGTCGAGTCGCTGATTCGCGCGCACGAGACAGCGGGTTATGTCCTGGTGCGGTTTCACCTGCCCGAGCGCAGTGAAGATCGAAAGGAGTCTGGGGTGGGGGCGACCTGGCTCGGTGGCCTGCTGTTTCATCGTCAGCCCTCCACGGCCTTGACTCAGGCGGTCGCCAGTCCTCGCTGCCTGGCTGATGTTCAGCTGGTCTACTTGGTGCTGGAATCACCGACGGATGGCGTGGACGCCGCTGCCCTGAAGTGGGCCCTGGCAGAGCGCAGCGAGCTACCGTCCGGACCAGAGCCCGTTCTGCGCATCTTGGGTCCGACGTTTTCCGGGTCCGCTCGTCGGCTTGGCTGGCTGCTGGGCCAGCTGACCCAGAAGTTCGCATCGCTGTCGTCGCTTGATCTGACGGTGGTGTCGGGGACCGCAACCGGCCAGTCGCTGGTGGCCCAGCTATGCGCGGGCTGGCACATCGTGCGGGCGGACACCGCGTGCAGCGACGGTCTCCCGGGCCAGCAGGGGACCCAGCCACAGCTCAGCGTGCACAGCATGGTGCGCTCGGATCCGGCGATGAAGGCCAGCCTTTGGCGGTATCTGCGGGGCGAACTTCATGCCGTACCGCAGCAGATCGCCATCGTGTCCGAGTCCTCGACGGTCTATGGCCAGCAGACGCTGTCGCCGCGGAACCCTGGCACGCTGTGCAACGCCCCACAGTACGCCGGCCAGGCACGCGTGCAGGCGATGACGTCGGCATTGCAGCCGGGCCAGGACTGCGATCCCTGCAGCCCCATCGACCCCACCGGACCCGACCCAGCGACGGCGGCCAGCCAAGAGCCGTTTGCCGGGGCGATGCTGCTGCCGATGCCGTCGGGCCTTTCGCACCTGCGGGCGGAATGGGCCAAGCAGGGGCGGGCAGACAGCAGTGCGCCAAGCAAGGGCGCACCCGCGCGGGCGCTGGACCCCATCTTAACCGACGCAGGGCGACGGGACGGGCTGCGCCTGTACGAACGCAGCACCCTCAACTACCGCGACCTGAGCCTGGCGGCGCTTTTGACCAGCATCTGCCAAGAGGGCATCCGCTACGTGGGGCTGTTTCTGACCGACCCGGCCGACAAAGAATTTCTGGCGCAGCGCATTGCTTTGCAGTGCCCCGATGTTCGCTTGTTTACGATGGAAAGCGAGCTCGATTATCTGCATACCAAACATTATTCGTATATGCGTGGCGCGCTGGTTGCATCAACATATCCGCTGTATAGCCGCAATACCCAGTGGTCGGTGCATTACAATGCAAACGACACGGATGGCCGCAGCCTGCGTCGTCTGCAGTTCGCGCGGCAAGCCGATCAGGGGCTGTACAATGCAACGCTGTACAGCATCGGTCGTTCCGACTTAATGCAGGAATATGCCCCGCCGCGCTTTGTGCCAA
>JAYRFD010000290.1:0-5252 GCA_041908565.1 Polyangia bacterium
GCATCCATCGGGTTGCGCACAGCATCGCGCGCCCGACCGATGTGGAAGTGCGCTTCGGCCACGCGAGCCACGCCCGGTTCATCGCTGGCTCCGCCGTTTCCGTACTTGCGCAGCAGGCGTTCCCATTCTTCGCTGGCGCGCTGCGCACCGGTCGCGCTGGTGCTGGGGCTTTGCCGTTCGACAAGCTGGGCGATGCGATACGCAACATCGCGCGCTTCATCCGGCCGAGTCTGCGGGTCGGCTTCGTACTGCCGCCACAGCAAAATGCCCAGCGTCGTATCACCTTCGCGATCGGCGATCAGCGCAGCGTTGTACAGCGCATCGCGACGGTGCTGCGACTTGGCATAGCGCGGCTGCGAAACAATCGTGCGATAGCCAGCCAGCGCCTTGTCGAAAGCCAAGACTTTCTGGTGATTGACCGCGGCGCGGAACACCGCGGCTTCCGAAAGCGGGCTGCCGGGATATTCACGAGCCAAGCGGTCATAAACACCGGCCGCGGACGTCGCACGCCCCAGGTTTTCATAGGCGACAGCGGCGTTGTACAGCGCCTTGTCACTGTTTTCGGCCTTGGGATTCTTGTCGAGCAGGGCCAGGAACATCGTCGCGGCCGCTTCGTAGCGCTTGGCTTCCAGAAGCTGTTCAGCCTTCTTGAACGACACCGATTCAGACAGCTTGCGCAGGCCATCGCGCTGCTGCTGCGCCATCGCTCCCTGGCCGCCGCAGCCTTTGTTCTGCAAGCGACTGGTCCAGGCCTCAACCTGATCCAAGTTGCCCTCGATCGTGTGGCTGACCAGGATGGCGTTGCCGGCGTCGATGGCTCGCTCGCTTTGGCAGTGGCGATCGAGCACGTCGGAAAAGCGGCTGCGCGCGCGATCGAAGCGCAGATAACGGAAGTCAAGCTCTGCCGACTTGTAGGCCAGAAGCGCGGTCTTGTCGCTGCCTGGCAGGAGCGCGACATAGCGATCGTAGGCGGCCTGCAGCGCGCTGACTTCATCGGGAAGCGACGCGGGCCCGCTGCTTGGCGTTGTTCGTCCAGCGACGGGAAGCGGAGGAAGCACATCCAGCAGCGCACGGCTGACATCCTCTTCGCCCTCGTCCGCTGCGGGACCTGGCTTGGGCTTGTTGGCACGCAGCCCCAGCCAGGCCAGGTGTTCCTGGGCCTTGATCGCGCCGTAGGCGGCTTCTTCCAAATGGCTGCCCTTGGCATCGGCGTCCCGCACGCGGGCATAGGCGACTGCGGCTTCGGCGTACTCGCCGCCATAGAAGTGCGACTCGGCCAACAGGTAGCTGTATTCGTAGGCGTTCTTGGCGCCGGGATGCTGCTTGAGGAACGTGGCGTAGGACTGCGCGGCCTGGCGGTACTCGGCCCGCGCCTGCAAAAGCAGCTTGGCGTCTTTGGTCTTCAGCGCGCGCTGGCGAAGCTCTTGCGCGCTGGCGTGACGGTTGGTGATGGCGTTTAGCAGCGACGCATCTGCCAGTTCAGTGGCGGCTTCGATGGCGCGTGGGTTGTCGCGGTTGGCGTCGTACCACGGGCTGCCCGGTGCGTAGTCGCGGGCCAACGCTTCGCGAGCCCGCAGCGCCTGTTCGAAGCTGCGCAGGCGATCAAACGACAGAGCGACACGCTGCTGCAGCTTGGGGTTGTCGGGCGACAGCGGCTGACGGGCGATGGCCTGACCGTACGCCTCGGCGGCGCGCGCGTATTCGGTGCGGTCAAACCACAGATCGCCCAGGCGGATCAGCACTTCGCGGACGTGCGGTTCGTTGTCGCGTCCGGTGTAGAAGCGTTTCAGGCGTGGGACGCCGGCCTCGCCGTCGGTGCGACCGTCGCCGTCCCAGTCGCGTTCAGCAAACGACAGAGCCAGGTACTGGATGGCTTCGCCGCGCAGCGAAGAACCTTTTTCGGCAGCGCCCACCGTCGCCCCGGGGTCGGATCCAGCAGCCCCACGTTCGGCCCGCGCGCGCTGTTCGGCAAAGACCACCAGATCGTCGAAGCGCCGCACAGCGTCGGCGAAGCGATCCTGGCGATAGAACGTCCAAGCCAGCTTGTACAGCGCCTTGTCGTAAAATGGCGAGTCGCGGAACGGCAGCACCTGACTGTACGCAGCGACGGCAGGTTCTAGCTCGCCGCGATCGAAGTGCAGCTCGCCAAGGCGCGTCCAGGACTCGGCCAAAAAGCGCGTATCACCGGGCAGAGCCTTGCAGTCCTGATAGACGTCGGCCTTGCCCTTGCGACCGGGCCACGGCGCCGGAGCATCCAGCGGTCGGTGCTTGTTGGCGCAGACCAGACCCAAAAGAGCCTGTCGCGACTCAGCATCGCGGCCCATTTCGCCCTGGCAGTAGCCCAGCAGATAGTGCACGCCGTCGCGCAGCCGATACGCGGGGTAGTCACGCAGCAGGCGCTGGTACAGCCCGATGCTGGGATCGTAGTTGGGCACGCCGCTGCCAGCGTCTGAAGCGCTGCTGGATGCGGCGTCGGCATTCTGGCCTTTGACGCGCGCTGCGAACTCTTCGCCCGATCGCTCGAAGTACAGCTCGGCCAGACGAAACAGCGCGTTCGGCGTATAGCGCGCGTGGCTGGGGTGTCGCTTCAGGAAGTCTTCAAACTGCGCGATCGCTTGCTGGCGTTCGCTGCGCTCGCTGGCTTCCTCCTTGGCGATGCGGGTCTGGTAGTCGCGACTGACTTCGGCGCGACGCAGCTTGTAGTTGTCTTGGCCCAGCTCAGTCAGTGCCTTGCGCAGCTGTTCGGCGGTCTCGACATAGCGTCGCAGATCTTCGGCGATGTCCACATCCGTCGACGATGGCAACGCCGGAGCCGGTGCAGCACTTGCAGCGGCAGGTCCGGGAGCGAACTCGTCATCCAGAATGCGAAGCTCGCGCTTCTGATCGCGGCTTAGATCGGCCATCAGCTCGCTGTGCTGGACTTTGCGAGCCCAGGCGACATCCAGCGCACCCGCCTCGGCACGCAGAAGGACATCGGCGAACTTCTTGTGCGCGGTCTCAAGCGCCGCTGGCAGCAGCGCAGTGCCTAGCTGCCCCGTATCGGTGCGTGCCTGCGCCAAAGCCTGCGTGTGCAGACGCAGGCTCTCGCGTTCACGATGCAGCGCAACACGCAAGGCATCAGCGGCCGCCGGATCACCGCCGCCGCGCAGCGCATCGGTCAGCCGTCGATCCAGCGTTGCGATGGTCGCTTGCACTTCGTCGACCCCACGCTGCAAAGACGCCAGATCACGCTGCAGACCGACGAAGCGCTGGATCTCTCGATCCGCCAATAGCAGAGGCTGTGCGGCCTTGGGCGCCAACAGATCCAACGAAAATGTCCGCGCATCGCTGGGCATCCGCCAGGCATCGTTGGGTGACTGCGTCAGCTTCGTGCGCAGCGCATCGACGACGGGTGCGGCATCAACGCGCGCTTGATTGAACCACTCCAGCGCGCGGTCCAGCTCTCCACGTCGCAGAAGCAGGTTGCCAAGCAGCATCTTGGCTTCCATTGCTTCGTAGCTGTGCTCGTGCGCGTCGCGATAGGCCAGAAGCAGAAGCTCTAGCGCTTCTTCGGCCCGCGGATAGTCACGGCTGCGGATCAGGCCCCAGGCCGATTCGTACAGCGCGTCGCGGAACAGGTCGCTTTTTTGCGAGATGCGCAGATAGGCCTGACGCGCTTTTTCGGTCTCGCCGCGCGCCAGATAGATGCGACCCAGGCCCATGTGCGAAAGCTCGATGACGCGTCGATCGTCGTCGGCATCGGGGGGCGGCAGAGCAACCAAGGCAGTGAAGGCGGACTCGGCTTCACCCAGGTTGCCCTCGGCAACGTGCGCAGCAGCGACGAAATAGCGGGCCCGCAGCGACTCTGGACGGTCGGTCGCAAGCTGAGCAAAAGCCGCGCGCGCATCGCGGTAGCGCTGACGAGAAAACAGGTAACGCCCGATCGCATACGGCGCATTTTGCGGTCGATCTGCGTCGGGAAGGCGGGCCAGGCGTTCCAGCCATTCGTTGGTGCGTTCGTGGCTGTCTAGCTGGACTGCGACGTCCAGAAGCTGAACCAACGCCTGCCCATACAGCGGCGCGCTGGGCGGTCCACCGCGCTGATCGACAAGCTCGATGAAGCTGCGCTCGGCCGAGCGTGACTCGCCCTGCTGACGCTGCGCAACACCCAGCCAGTACAGTGCCTCACCGCGATGCGCGCCCGGCAGCGTGTCGCCGGCTTCGGCCAATAGCTCGGTGAGCAGTGTCTCGGCCGCTGGGGCATTGCGCAGGCGCAACAGCGTCTGCGAGTCGGCCAAGCGGGCCGCGATGCTGTCGGCCGATAGCTTCGGTTCTGGCGTTGGCTGGGCATGCGCGGGCAGCGCCGTACACAGCCACAGCGAAAGGCCCAGCACCACGCGATCAAAGCGGCCAGATGTGCCGGGTCCGCGGACGGGACTCGACAGCAACCGTGCGACCGTCGATGGGAAGGCGGCGCGGCGGGCTCTGCGATGCTCAGCGCGAGGCATCGGCCCCCTTGTCGCCGGTCGGCTTTGGCGCGGGCGAATCGTCCGCCACGAACTCGATCAGCGGGCGATTTTCGAGGCTGGTGGTGGCGAAGCTGCCCTTTTCTCGGCAGACGACGCGAATGCGCGGAACCGTGCCTTCGCTGACCGAGAAGCGATGGGCCGCCGTGACGGTGTACGTGTACTGGTCGTAGTAGGCAAAGACCACGCGACCGTTGCCGCGATACAGAAGCGTCGTCGACAGCGTGTGCTCACCTGGACGCAGAGGGCCGTCCCAGATCGGCAGGTCACCGCTTTGGATCGGCTTGCCGGCTTCTTCATCGCGACGGAAGACCTCGCGACCGTCGATTTCGTAGGTGACGCGCACCAGGCGATACAGGGCGCCAAGCTGGTTGCGCTGGCTGACGGTAGTGACCACGCCGCCGGCGCTGCTGCGCAAGTGGCGTTCAGACAGCAGGCTTAGGCGGGCTTTGGCGCGGAAGATCTGGTCCTTCAGATCGCCGACGCGGCGATCGACATCACGCAGTGCATCGGGTCGCCCAGCCCCCGAATCACCGACGGGACTTGCCGTTGTCGCCGCGGTCGCTACTGTCGCGTCTGGAGCAGCAAGCGATGACGCAGGCGGAACCGTTGCTGGCGCAGCCGAGGCACCCACAAGATTTGCAGCCGGTCCGACGGGCTCTGCAGCGCGAGAGTCGGACGGCCGCGAGTCGCGGGCTGCGATCATCGGCGCGCTCGGCGTCGGGTCGTCGGCGAGCGCAGCGCGCA